>CAYLSS010000088.1:0-9115 GCA_964385765.1 uncultured Solibacteraceae bacterium | reverse complement strand
CCCCGAAGGCGCGGTGGACCTCGTACTGATGGTCGACGTCTACCACGAATTCTCCGAGCCGCGGGCCATGCTGGCCGGCATCAAGCGGGCCCTCAAGCCCGACGGCCGGGTGGTGCTGCTCGAGTACCGGAAGGAAGACCCCGACCTGCCGATCAAGGAAGATCATAAGATGAGCGTCAGGACGGTCCGCCGCGAGCTGGAGCATGAAGGTTTCGAGTTCGTGAAGCTCCTCCCGCAGCTCCCCCGCCAGCATCTGCTGATCTTTCGGAAACCGGCGCGGTAAGCCCGGCTACTGACGTTCGCCGACGCAATACAGCCATTCGGCTGTCCGCAGGAAAATCTGTCCGTCGGAGATGGCGGGCGAGCTCAGCGTGTAACCGTTCAACTGGTTGGTCGCGAGGATCTCGAACTCCGGCCCGGCCTTCAGGACGATGGTCTGCCCATCCTCGTTCGATATATAAAGCTTCCCGTCAGCCAGGACAGGCGACGAGCTATAGGTGGCCGGGGCGATCCGTTCCGGTCCCCAGATGATCTCGCCGGACTTGGCGTCGAGGCAATGCACGATACCCTTGTCGTCGAACAGGTAGAGGTACTTGCCGTCGGTGACCGGACTCGGCACGTCGGGACCGCGATCGAAGCTCCAGACGCTCTCGATCTGCCCGGTGCCGCCAGTCTTGAAGGCCTGGAAAGGACTCCGGCGTGTCGGGACGTAGATCATGCCGTCAAAGACCACCGGAGAAGCGATGATTCGGTATGCCGGGTTGTCGTCAGGGTTCAGGCCGCCGCCGCGCCAGATCTCGCGGCCCGTTTCCGGATCATGGCCGGTCACGTAGTCGCCGCCGGAAATTACAATCTGCGTGTCGCCCTCTTCCGACAGCAGCGCCGGCGTCGTGTAGGCGTCGGGCGACTCGCGGATGGCGTCGGTCGGCCGCTCAACGTGCCATTCGGTCTTGCCCGTCGCGCCGTCGAGGCGCAGAACGTACGAGGGATCATCGGTGAGCATCCCATGGAGGCACTCGATAATGAGATCGCCCTGATAGAGCAGCGGTGACGAAGCGTATCCGTGGTTGAGGCCGAAGGGCCCGTAGTCCTTCGGGAGGTCTCGCGCCCAGATCTCTTTTCCCTCGAAGTCAAAGGCTTTCACAATCCCGGTCCCCGTCATCACCCAGACTGTCTTGCCGTCGGTTACCGGGGAAGGGGACGACATGTTCTGCTTGCGCCGTTTCTCATCGCCATCGCTGAGGTGCCTCTTCCAAAGCGCCTTGCCTTCGTTCCGCTCCACACACCACAGGTAGAGGCTGCCGGAATCGGCTACATTCAGGAAGATCTTTTCGTCCCAGATGATTGGAGTCGAGCCGCTCCAGGCCGGCATGGCCAGCTTCCAGGTGACGTTCTTGTCGTGGCTCCACTCGACCGGCAGCTTCGTTTCTTCGCTGACCCCGTTGAACTCCGGCCCCCGCCAGTGCGGCCAGTTCCCGGCCAATAGTATTTGCAGACCCAGAAGTAGTGTGACAAAGATGGAGATAGGTAGACGATGCATTCCCCTCGCTGCCTCCTTGGTTAAGATTACAGCACGAACTACAGAGGAGATTCCATGCCCGGATTCAATCGTCGTGAATGGCTAGCGGGAATCGGCGCCGCCGGATTCGCCGCGGGTTCCAGAGCGCAAGCCAAACCAACTCCTTCGGAAGCAGATGCGGACTGCGTCCTGGACATCTCGCGCTACCAGCCGAAGAGCATGCTTCACGTCAAGGAGACCAAGGTCGACAAGCCACGGTATCCCGTCATTGACGCGCACGCCCACCTCACCTGGTCCAACGACGTCGAGCAGACGCTCGAGGTGCCGATGCCTCCCAACGAGGTCCTGGAAATCATGGACCGCAAGGGAATCCAGTTGATGGTGAACTTCACCGCCGGTCACGGCCCCGCGCTCAAGGAAGCGATTGCGACCTTCCAGACACCGCACCCCGACCGCTTCGCGATGTGCGCCGAACCGCACTGGAGCAAAGTGTCGGAGAGCGGCTACGCACAGTACCAGGCCGACCAGATCGAAGAGGCTCACGCGATTGGCGCCAAAGGGCTCAAGATCCTCAAGGTCCTGGGTTTGGGCGTGCGGGAAAACGGAGACGGACCGCTGCTGAAGGTCGATGACCCGCGCTTCGACCCGATGTGGGAGGCCTGCGGCGCACTGGGGCTTCCCGTATTCATCCATACTTCGGATCCCGAAGCCTTCTTCCTCCCGATCGACCGCTTCAACGAACGATGGGAAGAGCTGCACGCCCATCCCGACTGGTCGTTCCATGGCGAGGACTTCCCCAGCGATCGTGAACTGCAGGAAGCCCGCTTCCGCGTCCTGGCGAAACATCCGCACACGACCTTTGTCGTCCTTCACTTCGGAAACGCCGAGAATCTCGGCTATATCTCTGAAAACATGGACAAGTACCCGAACATGCTGGTCGAGTTCGGCGCCCGCATCGGGGAACTGGGCCGCCAGCCGAGCACATCGCGGAAGTTCTTCGAAAAGCACCAGGACAGGATCCTCTTCGGCACCGACGCCGTCCCTCATGGCGACGAATACCCACAGCAGGTCTTCAAGGATGAGCTGTACGAGATCTATTACCGCTTCCTCGAGACCGATGACGAATACTTCGACTACGCCCCGGCCGAGATCCCGCCGCAAGGTCGCTGGAGGATCTATGGGATCGATCTTCCGGACCAGATCCTGAAGAAGGTCTACCACGACAACGCTGCACGCCTGCTGGGTTTGCCGTTGTTGGGTTGAGGAAACTTTGAGATATTCTTTACGTAAAGAGTAAAGAAATGATCACAAGCAAAATTTCATCCAAAGGTCAGGTCACGGTACCGAAGGCGGTGCGGGAAGCGCTCGGAGCCGACTATGGTGACATTCTGACATTCGAGATCCAGGATGGCCTTGCGATCCTAAAGAAGATCGAACCGTTCGACGCGGCCTACCACGCCGCGGTGTCGGCAACACTGACGGAATGGACGACGCCGGAGGACGAAGAGGCGTTTGGTGACTTGTGAGCCGTGGGACGTCATTGCCGTGCCGTTCCCGTTCACGGACAGATCAGCTTCGAAACGGCGTCCGGCACTTGTCCTTTCGACACGTGGCTTCAACGACGGCGGCCATTCAATTCTGGCGATGGTTACTTCTGCTGTCCATAGCGGATGGCCGGGCGATACGCTATTACAGGAACATGCAGTCGCCGGGCTCCGGGTTCCCTGCCTGGTGCGGCTTAAGCTTTTCACGCTCGACAATCGGCTCATTCTGCGGAGGATGGGGCGCCTGACAGACGGTGATCGGAAGCAGGTAGCGAAGAAGCTGCGGCAGTACCTGCGGTGAAAGATCTCGGTTGGCGGCGGCTGGCCGCGCGAAGCGGCCGCCCTCACTACTTGGATGCTCGATCGTAGCCGCCGAGGCCGAGCAATTCCTGCCAGTCGACGACGCCGACCCGCATCGCCCAGTCTTCCCACCGGCGCTTCAGTTCCTCGGCTTTCCGGGAATAGGCCCTGGACAAGTCGAGCAATTCCGTCCGGTCCGTCTCCATATCGTAAAGCTCCCAACTGCCGGTGCGGCGGCCGGTGCCGACCTGTGGCATCGTCTCATGGATCTCGTTGTAATAAGAGACAAGCTTCCACTTGCCGTCGCGGATGGCTCGGTTGCCCTCGTGCTCCCAGTAGATCGTCGTGTTCTTGACCGATTCCGGGTCGCGGAATGAGTGCAGCAGGCTGTGGCTCTCATGCGCCTGAATCTCGTGCTCGCCGTACGTCTGGGGATATTCGGCGCCAGCGGCTTCCAGGCACGTGGCCATGATGTCCTTCACGTGGCCAATCTGCTCGGTGTTGACCACGCCGGCCGGGACCTCTCCCGGCCAGTTCACGATTAGCGGCGTGGCGATGCCACCCTCGTGGACCCAATGCTTGAAGATCCGGAATGGCGTGTTGCTGGCGTTCGCCCAGGGCAGGTAGTAGCCGGTGGCGGATTCGGCCGGTCCCGGCGGAACCTGTTGTTCGCGGTTCCAGCCATATGGCTCCGCGCATCCGCCGTTGTCGCTCAAGAACATCAGGAGCGTGTCGTTCTCCTCTCCTGTCTCCCGAAGGGCGGCCAGAATCCGGCCGATCCCCTGGTCCACGCGATCGATCATTGCGGCGTAAACCGCCATCCGGAGGTCCATGTCGTCTTGGTCGGCCTCTGGCCATGGGTAGCTCTCCGGATGCCTGGGAGAGAGGCGGAGGGAACTCGGAAACAGGCCCAGCTCCTTCTGGCGGGCAAAACGACGCCGGCGCAACTCGTCCCAGCCCACCTTGTATTGACCGCGATAGCGTTGGATGTCTTCCGGCCACGCCTGGATCGGCCAATGGGGCGCGGTATAGGCCACGTAGAGGAAGAAGGGCTTCTCGCGCGAGGCCTCTTCGATGAAAGTCGCGGCGTATTGGCTGAAGTAGTCGGTGGTGTAGAAGTCGTCGGGGGCTGTGAACTGCTGGCGCTTGTAGTAGAGCCGGTCACCGGGACGGAAATGGTTCGAGGCGCCGGCCAGGATGCCGAAGAAACGGTCGAAACCGCGCTCCCAGGGCCTCTGTCCGGCGCCGGCGCCCACGTGCCACTTGCCGGTCATCAGAGTCTGATAGCCGGCGGTCTTGAGCGCCTCGGCGACGGTGACGCTGCGGCGGTTGAGGTAGCCCTGGTACTGGGGGGCGTGCAGTCGCTCGACGATGGGCCTGTTGTAGCGGTTGCCCGGCTCCATGTAGCCGATGCCGGCCTGGTGAGGATAGAGTCCGGTCAACAGGGAAGCGCGGCTCGGACAACAGCGGCCGGCGTTATAGAACTGCGTGTAGCGCGTACCGGCCGCAGCCAGCCGGTCGAGATTCGGTGTCCGTATCTCGGAGCCGTACGGTCCAATGTCGGAGAAGCCCATGTCGTCGACCATGATCAGGACGATGTTGGGCTGGCCGGCCGTCAGAACTGACGGCAGGAACAGAATACAGAGCGCCATGCTAATGCTAATGCGTGCCAGTCTCATCCTTCGCTCCCGAGAGGAGTGTAGCGGAAATCGCGGAATCGAGCGTCGCCGCGGCCGAATGCGAACAGGGCCGCCCGCAAGGCGCCGCCGCCGGAGACGTCCATACTGGGCTGAAGAATGCGCCAGGCGCCTTTCTCATCCCAATGGTAGAACCGGACATCCTGCTTGTTGTTGACAATCCGCAGCCTGAGCGCGGAACGTCCGACACGCGGCTCGTCGGTGTTGCGATAGCGGCGGTAGCCCTCCTGCACTCGCCGGAGAACCCGATCCGAAGAAAGCCCCAGACCAATGTAGTCGCTCGGGGAGGCGAAGAGCATCAGTCCCGCCGTCGCGCTCGCATCCGTCTGGACCTCCACCTCGAGTTCATAGGCACGATGCATCGGCATGACGGCGAGGGGTTGCGATTCTCCCGCATTCTCGCCGAGGCCGGCCAGGCGGAGGGATCCGGCGCCGGCAGTGAATCGTTCCGGGGCATAGTGCCGGTGGAACTGCCACTGAATCCCCAGGCTTCTGGAATCGAATGCGTCGCTCATCGGCATTTCCGCCTTGACTGGTCGTTCCCAGCCAGAGGGCCAGCGGTCCGGCACCCGATACCAGCCGTCGTCGGTCCATTCAACGGGTTCGATCAGTGTCGGCCGGCCGAGCGTCCGGAAGCAGTTCATGATGCCGTGCAGCACGCAGAACCACTGGCGGTCCGGACCTTCCACAAGCGTGCCGTGACCCTTCGACCACCAGGGCTCGTCGCGGCTCCAGGTCCGGATGATCGGGTTATAGGGCGAGTTCTCCCAGGGCCCCACCGGAGTTCGCGAGCGCGCCGATACCACCATGTGGCTTGTCGACGGTCCGAAGGTCCCGCCTTGAGCGCTGGTCAGATGGTACCAGCCGTCACGCCCCAGGAGCTTGGGTGATTCCAGGCAGAAGCATTCGATCGCCCAATCCTCAGGAATCGGCCAGCCCTCGTAGATCCGCCGTGGTTCGGTCTCCGCGCGCAGACCGTCGTCCGAGATCCGAACCATGTGCCCCCCGGAGAGGTGAATGTACCGGCGACCATCGGGGCCGACCACGTGTCCGGGATCAATGCGATTCACGCCGATCGGCCGGGCTTCCGACCATGGCCCGTGAGGCGACTCCGCTGTCACCACCCAATTCTCGCGGGCGGCGGGGTAGTAGATGTAGTAGCGGCCGCCGTGCTTCACCAGATCCGGCGCCCAGATCGAACCTGCCTGGTTCACGACAGCCCGGCTGATGGGTTTCCAGGATTTCAAGTTGGTTGAATGCCAGACGAGCAGGCCGGGCTGAAATTCGAAGCTCGAATGGGTCAGGTAGTAGTCATTCCCGTCCTTGAGAATAGTGGGATCCGCCCAATTGCCGAGTAGCAGGGACCTGGCGCTGGTCGGGCGCGGAGCCGGAGCAGCAGCGGGGCTTCTTCGGATGAAGGGGCCGGTCATGCCGATTGACGGCAGGATGGCTGTTTTCAGGAGACTGCGTCGGGTGAGCTTGTCCATCCGAGACAATCATATCCAAGTGCCGGCCGGGAGTCCGGATCCGAACCGGCTACTTTCGCCAAAACGCCGGCGTGAATATCACCAGCGCCGTGAAGAATTCCAGGCGGCCGCAGACCATGCAAAACGCCAGGACCCACTTGACCAACGGGTCGAAGTGGGCGTAGTTCTCGACCGGTCCGACGTCGCCCAAGCCGGGACCGATGTTGAAGGTAGCCGCAGTGACAGCGGCGATCGAGGTCAGCACGTCCACGCCCGTGGCGGCCAGAGCCAGAGCGGCGCCGGCGAACACGACAACCGCCAGGAACAACAGGTTCAGCAAGACGCGCACCGTCGTTTCCGGGATCACCTGGCCACCGAGGCGGATCGCAAAGACGCCGTGCGGCTCGACGATGAGCCGGAACTGCCTCCGGACCACTTGATGGAGCAACAGATAGCGCGATATCTTCAATCCGCCCGCCGTCGATCCGGTGCAGCCTCCGACAAACATCAGAAACAGGAGCAATACCTGCGTCAGCGGGACCCACCGCTCGTAGTTCTCGGTCACGAAGCCGGTAGTCGTAATAATCGAAGCCGCCTGGAACGCCGCCGCGCGCAATGCATGGCCCGGTTCGTAACCGGTTTGGAATACCAGAGTGAGTCCGATCACAAGGGTCGCCAGGACGAGGATCACGAGATAGGCGCGCAACTCCACGTCCGAGAAGAAACGGCGGACCTGGCGCTGGCGCCACAGCCGGTAGTGGAGGGTGAAATTCACGCCGGCCAATACCATGAACAGAATGATGATCCACTCGACGAGAGGGTTCTCAAACCCCCCAATGCTGGTCGTGCGCGAGGAAAACCCTCCGGTGCCGAGGGTCGAGAAGGCATGGCAGGCAGCCTCGAAAGCGCTCATCTTGCCCCAGAGCCATAGCAGGAGGAACTCGATCGCGGTCAACACGAAGTAGATCTTCCACAACGAGAGAGCGGTTTCGGTGATTCGCGGCTTGAGCTTCTCTGACTTGGCTCCCGAGAATTCGGCGCGGTACATATGCATGCCGCCCGTTCCGAGCAAGGGAAGAATCGCCACGCCCAGCAGTACGATGCCCATGCCGCCCAGCCAGTGGGTGAAGCAGCGCCAGAGTTGCAGGCCCTGCGGCAGCACCTCGACATCCTCGAGGATGGTTGCCCCGGTGGTCGTGAAGCCGGAAGCGGCCTCGAAGATGGCGTCTGTGAAGGAATCGAAGTAGGGAGAAAACAGGAACGGAAGTCCGCCGAAGAGGCAGACGCTGACCCACACCAGCGCCACCAGCATGACTCCCTCGCGGATGGACAAATCGGATCGAGGCCGATCGCACACCTTGAACAGCACGATTCCGCTGCCGACGGTCACCAGCGTGGAGCAAAGGATCGGGTAGGGATTGTCGCCGGCGTTGAACAATGCATAGACAAGGGGCAGCAGCATGGTTCCGCCAAGCACCAGAAGAAAGACCCCAATGATGTGCAGAACGGCGCCGAAGCGAACTACCACAACGATCTCCGCTTTTCCGCCAGAAACGCGGACTCGAGCTTTGGCACGACGCTTTCCAGCGTGAAGAAGATCACCCGGTCACCCGCCTGGATTCTGGAGTGGCCCCGCGGGACGATGACATCGCCATTCGGCCTCGCGACTGCCCCCACAAGCACCCCTGGCGGCAGTTTCATATCCATGATCTTCTTCCCGACGTAGCGGGATTCCGGCGACGCCACCAGTTCGATCGCCTCGGCTTCCTCGTCCCGGAAGCTGGTGACTGAAACCACCTGCCCCTTGCGGACGAACTGAAGAATCCGGTCGACGGTCTCCAGCCGCGGACTAATGGAGGTATTGATGCCGAGACGCTGTGCCATTGGCAGGTAGTTCAACCGGTTGATCAGCGCCACCACCTTTCGCGCCCCAAGGCGCCGGGCCAGGATCGCGGCAATCAGGTTGTCTTCATCGTGGTGAGTCAGGGCCAGGTACGCGTTGACATCGTGTATGTTCTCGCCGATGAGTGTCGCGGCGTCAGTCCCATCGCCGTTTACGACGATGGTGTCCTGCAGCATCTCGGCAATCTTCCGGCAGCGCGCTTGATCGCGCTCGAAGAGCTTGACCTGGACTCTCTGCCCTTCGAGCTCCTGAGCCATCTGGATCCCGATCTGTTTCCCGCCCAGTATGAAAACGCGATCAAGACTCTGCTGCCGCTTCAAATCAAGAAACTGGAATACTTCGTCCAACTCTTCGTCGCGAGCCACCACATAGACGTGGTCGCCGTCGAGGATTTTATGGCTGCCGTTAGGGATGATGACGTCAGAGCCGCGGAAGATGAGCGCCATCAGCGAGTTCGCCGGCGCGCCCGCGTCAGCGATCTCGGAGAGCGTTTTGCCGACCGTCCAGTGGTCCGCCTCGATATTCATGCCAAACAGCTTCACCTTGCCTTCGGCGAAAGTCAGAATATCCGAAACACCCGGCATTCGGAGCACGGGCAGGATTCGCGACACGGCCAGCGATTCCGGGTGGATGATGAGGTCGACTTTCAGACCGGTTTGATCGCAGATCCGCCGCCAATGGTCGAC
>CAYLSS010000087.1:3572-9162 GCA_964385765.1 uncultured Solibacteraceae bacterium | reverse complement strand
TCTGGATGCCCGGCGGTTTCTGACTCATCACCGGGCTGCCGCAATCGTCTGCGATTGGGATCTGTCGGACGGTGACTGGAGGGATATCGTGAGCCTGACCGCGCCACTGCCCGATGCGCCGCGCCTGGTGCTGACGTCGGGCGATCTCGATTCCCGGCGCTGGAGCGAGGCCATGAACCTGGGCGCGTTCGACATGTTGGAGAAGCCGTTCAAGCAGGAAGAAGTGGCCCGGGTCGCGCGGACAGCCGCCCCGCATTCGCGGACGACTCTCCGATGATTGGTCCATCGCGTGCATAGACGACAACGCGGCCCAAGTGGCTGCTGGGTAATCCCCAAGGAATCGAGAGCGCCCTTGGCCGGGAGCGGGACTCTTGGAGCCGCCCCCACTCCACCGCCGTCCTGGCAAGGGCGCCCTCGGTGAGACGCCCTGAGCTTCCCGGGAAATGAGGTACAACACCGAGGGAGCGATCTTCCGATGTCAACAGACTCAATGGAATCCTAACAAGTGGTTCAACCGGCGGGAAGAGAAAGCGTGGAGCGAGCCGGCGCGAATCTCCGCGAGGGTCCCGAGGGATGATGAGGATGATGAGGGGCATGCGTTGCAGGCGAGTTTTGGTAAACTAGAATGGAAGTTTGACCTGGAAGGCCAGGTAGCTCAGTCGGTAGAGCGCGGCCCTGAAAAGGCCGGCGTCGGCGGTTCGATTCCGTCCCTGGCCACCATGTTTTCGAGCGCTTACAACTGACCAGGAACATCGTTCTTCAGCCGCGGGAACAATAGGGGAACACGCTAGGATGCGAGTTCCGCCGTCTCGGCGACGCTGAGCTTGGTGATCGCCTTTCCTTCGCTCGTGAACTTCAGCTCGGGGGGTTCGCCCCAAGAATCCAAGGACCATCACTCGATTCAAACCTTGTTGCGCCATGGCGCGATCTCCTTTCATCGGTATGTCCCGGCCTACTCAGCCCGGCGGACTTTGTTCTGTTATGGTTAAGGCATGGACTGGCGTGACCACATCACCGTGGACCCCGGAATCCTGGTGGGGAAACCAGTTGTCAAGGGGACGAGGATCTCCGTTGAAATGGTGATCGATCTCCTGGCAGCGGGTTGGACCCAACAGCAGGTTCTCGACAGCTATCCGACTCTGAAAGCTGACGATGTTCGTGCGTGTTTGGCGTATGCGAGTGAGATTCTGCATAGCGAGAAGGTGTTCCCGCTGGAACCCGCATGACCTTCCTCGCCGACGAGAACTTCCCTCGCCCGGCGGTAGAAGCTCTGCGTCAGGCCGATCTTGATGTCCAGTGGATCGCAGAGGTCGATCCTGGAGCACCTGACGATAAAGTCCTGGCTCTCTGCGTTTCGACCGAACGGACCCTCCTGACTTTCGACAAGGATTTTGGCGAGCTGGCCTACCATCGAGGTCTGCCTTCTCAGTGCGGCATCGTGCTGTTCCGCATCACGGCCCAAAGCCCCGACGAGATCGCGGCTCTGGCGCTTTCGGCAATCCGATCGCAGCCATCCTGGAGAGGCCACTTCAGCGTAGTGACGCGCCAGCGGATTCGCACGCGGCCCCTTCCCTCTCACCATCCTGGAGAACCGGATCCTGCCGTCTGACGAAGTTAACTGGTTTCAACCGAAAGAAGCCTGAGTCCACGTAACTTACACCTTGCATGAGGTCGCCTGGCTTCTTTCCTTTTTCTCCCATAAACATTTTATGGGAATATGCCACGGATTGTTGTCGGAAGGCAAGCGGCAGCGTTTGCAGCCGATGGCCGGGCGTTTGGATGGGTCACTGAGCCGCTGGCACTGGCTTCGCGTACCGTGCAGAGAACCACAAGTCTTTCCCGATTCGCGCAGCCGGGCAGATCTGTGGCCTGCGCCCACGCAGGGAGTGATAGATCCTCTGTTGTCGCCCTCAGAGCGTCAGGGGATGGGCGGAAGCAACCGTGTCCACACCCGCCCAACAGTAGAACTCAGCCTGTGGAAGTCGGCTCTGATCCGCGTATCCGTTTGGCTACACCGAAACAAATCAGTCCCGCGCCCGGAAGTACTGGAAGCGCTCGTCGATGCCTACCGGGAGCGGTCGCGAGGGCCAGGATCATGAATCGGACGCCTTAATGGCCTACAGATACTCAGTCCGGAAACACTGTAAATCACCACCGATGAGATAGCATTGTGGTATATACTAGCTGGGTTACTGGCGTGCGGCTTGAAGAGTTTCTTCTGGGTTATGCGCTGGTGTTCGATGCTGTTTGGGAGTGCTCATTCCCATTTTGCCGGGTCTGTCTCGTGCCTGGCCGGAAGACAGTTTTGCGATTGATCGATGCCGGCAACGACGAAGGCGCTGAGTATTGATTTCGTATTCTGGCTGCGGGGGCTGATTGCGTCGCTGCTGGCAATTGTCTGGCTGTCCCTGCTTAGTCCGCTGGACCGGATTCAGTGGCATGAAGTTGCCTGGCATGGCGCGCTTGTCGCGGGGGTGCTGGTAGCGGCTAGCGGTCTCCGGCGGCTCGGGTCGTGGCGCCTCTCTCTCGGCTGGAACTTGATCGCCCTGGCTTTCTTCATCGAGCTTCTTGGTTGCCTGACCATGTCTCCTGGATGGGCCGCTGACCAATTGCCGAGGGACATTGCGCTGATTACCGGGCTGTTCCTGACTGCTTCTGGGTGGCGACGCGTGTGGGGACGAACTCGCGAAAAGTTAGCGGCTTTGGAGGAGCTCTATCATGTGTCTCCGGTAGGGCTCGCTTTTCTCGACAGAGAGCTCCGCTATCAACTTGTGAATGAGAAACTGGCGGTTCTGAATGGTCGTCCGATGGCGGAGATAGTGGGCCGGAAGATAACCGAAGCGACCCCGGAGTTTGCTTCAATGATGGCGCCCTGCATCAATGAAGCTCTGCAAAACGGGGAGGCTATCCTGGATCACGAGATTGAAACGGGTACGGCCAGCGACTCGCATCAGGCGCCGCGCTCCTTTCTCGCCAGCTATCGACCCGTCGGCAGGGCTACGGGTGCGATTACCGGTGTCAGCATGGCGGTTCAGGAGGTGACCGAATCCAAGCGTACCCTGGCTGCGTTGCGAGAGAGCGAGCACCGCTTCGACCTCGCTCTGCGCGGCGCGGAACTGGGAACGTGGTACTGGCGCATCTCGACCGATGAAGTCCACTATGACGAACGATGGGCCCGAATGCTGGGCTACGGGTCCGATGAAATCGAGCCGCACTTCCGCAGTTGGGAGAAGCTGGTTCATCCGGACGACAAGCCCGTGGTCTTCAAGGCGTTGAAGGACCACATGGAGGGACGAACAGCGTACTATCGGGCGGAACATCGTCTTCGGCACAAGTCGGGTCATTGGGTTTGGGTGCTGACGTGTGGGAGCGTCCTGGAGCACGACCGGGAAGGGCGGCCGATCCGGGCCGGCGGAACTCATCTCGATATCACCGCGCGGAAAACAACGGAGGAGTCTCTGAGGAAGGAGGCCGCCTTCCGTGGCTCGGTGATCGCGAAGGCAGCGGAAGGTCTTTGCGTCTGCCGCCGGATATCAGATTCTCGAATACTCCACTTCAGCATCTGGAACGATCGGATGAAAGCAATCACCGGCTACGGTGTGGAGGAAATCAACGAACTGGGGTGGCATGAGGCGCTTTTCCAGGATCGGGTTGAACGGGAGAGAGCGGGCGATCAACTGCGGAGAGTGTTCGATGGGGGCGATTTGACTGGTGTTGAGTGGAGGATCACCGACAAGGCGGGAAGCGAACGAATCGTCGAGGTTTCCACTTCTCTTCTGGATTCCGCCGACCAGGGTCCCAATGTCCTGACGCTCATCAACGACGTGACGGACCGCCGGCGCGCCGAAGCGGAGATACGGGAGCTGAATCGGACCCTGGAGCAGCGGGTCGCCGAACGGACTGCGGAACTGGAAGCGGTGAACGGCGAACTCGAGTGCTTCTGCTATTCCGTCTCCCATGACCTGCGCGCGCCACTCAGGGTTATCGATGGCTTCAGCATGGCTTTGGAGGAGGACTGCGCCGAATCCCTGGACGAAAAGGGCCGTCGCCATCTGCATCGAGTCCGCTCCGAGGCCCAGCGTATGGGGGGGCTGATCGATGACCTTCTCCGGCTGTCCCGTCTCACGCGGGCGAGGATGCACTGGGAGCGGGTCAACCTCAGCAGCCTGGCCGGCGAGATTCTTGACGAGTTGCGGAACGCCGATCCGCACCGGCGGGTGGAATCGCGAATCGCTCCTGGGCTGCTCGCAGATGGTGATCAGCGGTTGCTGCGGATCGCTCTTGAGAACCTTCTTTCGAATGCCTGGAAGTTTACCAGCCGGAATGAGGTGGCGCGGATCGAGTTTGACGCGACCGAAGTTGGCGATGATTCTGTTTTCTTTGTGCGAGACGATGGAGCGGGGTTCGATATGGAATATAGAGGAAAGCTGTTTGGTGCTTTCCAGCGGCTGCACTCAGACTCGGAGTTCACCGGCGAGGGTGTCGGGCTGGCTACTGTGCAGCGAGTGGTCCACCGTCACGGCGGTCGTATTTGGGCTGAGAGCAAGGTCAACGAAGGAGCAACGTTTTATTTCACGCTCGGTGAAAGGAGGAGACGATGAGCAGCCCCCCGATCCTGCTCGTGGAAGACAATCCCGATGACGAAGCATTGACCCTGCGAGCCCTTGCCAAAAGGCTACGTTTCGAATCAGATAGAGGCAGCACGGGACGGGGCCGAAGAGTTCCGGTTTTTATTCGAGCCCGAACGGACCGAATTACCCGCGGTCGTCCTCCTCGACCTGAAGCTACCCAAGATCGACGGCCTCGACGTGCTGAGTCGAATCCGTTCCCAGGAGCGTACCCGACTGTTGCCCGTTGTCGTCTTGACCTCTTCGAGCGAGGAGATGGATCGAGTCAAAAGTTATCAGTTAGGTGCGAACAGCTATGTCCGCAAGCCGGTGGAGTTTGATGAGTTTGCCAATGCTTTGCGTCAATTGGGCCTGTACCGGCTCTTGTTGAATGAACCGCCTTTAGGCGTTGACTAAGTCGTCCCGAAGATGCGCATTTTCAGCCGGGGCAAGATGGTGAAGTGGCTCTTGAGGACCTATAGGACCTATCTATGGACCGCTCTTTGAATATATTGCTCGTCGAGGATTCGGCCGCGGATGCGGAATTAGTGATCCGGGAAGTCGAGCGAAATGGCTACGCCTCTGAGTGGCGGCGGGTCGATTCGGCCGAAACGCTCCGAGAAGCCCTCCAGGACGGTCCAGAGTGGGAGATTGTCCTGGCTGACTACTCGCTGCCGGGATTCGATGGTCTGCGAGCGCTGCAGATCTGCCGCCAGTACGATGCCAACCTCCCATTCATTGTAATTTCCGGCACGATCGGCGAAGAGGTCGCGGTGCAGTGCATGCGAGCAGGGGCGGGCGACTACTTTTTGAAGGGCAAACTTGGACTGCTCGGCGCGGCGATTGAGCGCGAGCTGCGAGAGGCGGAGGATGCAGTCCTCGATGGCGGCGAAGTCGCTGGCCGGTTCGCCGCGAAGGCCTTCGAGGACGCGCGCGGTGCGCAGCTCGCGGATCATTTTGCCGGCGGCGGACTGGCGGATGGG
>CAYLSS010000087.1:0-3562 GCA_964385765.1 uncultured Solibacteraceae bacterium | reverse complement strand
GATCTCCGGAGACGCAACGCGTTCATCGAAGCGATACTTGGCAACCTTCCGGTCGGCGTCGCGGTTACGAATCAACAGGGTATCCAGTACATGAACCGGCGGTTTGAAGAGATCCATGGTTGGCCGCGAGAGATCCTGTCCAACCGCGCCAGTTATGTCGAGCATGTGTTCGCCGGCTTGCCATGCCCCGCCGGTGTGATGTCGAGTTTCGCGGAGTCCTCTGAATTGAGGGACTCGAGCACCGGTTGGGAAGCGCTCCGCGTCCGGAATTCCGCGGGGCATGAGCGCGTCATCAACATTGACTGTATTCGTCTGCCGGATCAGGGGCTTTTTGTCTATGTCGTCGAAGATGTAACCGAGAGGGAACGAACCCACGCGGAACTCCGGGACGCCAAGTCCGCCGCCGAACAGGCGAGCCGCGCCAAGAGCGCTTTTCTCGCCAATATCAGCCACGAGATTCGCACGCCGCTCAATGGCGTGATCGGCATGACAGAGCTGCTCATCGACACCGTTCTCGACCAGGCACAGCGCGACTACGCCGATACGATCCGGCGCAGCGCCGAAACTCTTCTCGCGCTGCTCAATGACACGCTGGACTTCTCCAAAATCGAAGCCGGCCGGCTCAGTCTGGAGAAGATCGACTTCGACCTACGAGTCACGATCGATGAAGTGGTCAGCGTGCTGGGATACCGGGCCGAGGCAAAGGGTCTCGAGTTTAACTGCTTTTTGGAACCGGGTGTGGCTCCATTTGTCCACGGCGATCCCGGACGTTTGCGGCAGATCTTGATCAACCTGGTCGGCAACGCCGTCAAGTTTACCGATGAGGGCGAAGTGGTGCTCCGGGTCAGCACGGAGTCCGAAGACGAGAATACGGTCTGGCTTCGATTCGAAGTATCCGATACCGGGATCGGAATTCGCAATGATCGCCTAAAGGATATGTTCGAGCCGTTCGAGCAGGGAGATTCCTCGACCACCAGGCGGTATGGCGGCAGCGGTCTTGGCCTTGCCATCACCAAACACCTGGTGGAGTTGATGGATGGCAAACTCGATGCCAAGGGCGAGCCCGGGAAGGGAACCACGTTTTGGGTGATCCTTCCGTTCACGAGGCAGTCTTCGGCGCCAAGCCTCGATCCGCCTGCTGGAGCAGAAGCGGATCTGGCGGGGATCCGCGCGCTTGTCGTGGACGACAACGAGACGAATCGGCGCATGTTGTCCGCCCTTCTTGACTCGTGGGGATGCCGCTATACGCCAGCGAGAAACGGCAGCGAGGCGATCAAGCTGCTCCGGGAAGCAATCCATCAACAGGATCCGTTTCAGGTCGCCATTCTGGATCTGGCGATGCCGGGCATTGACGGAGAAGGACTGGCGCGGATGGTGAAGGACGATCCCAAGATGGCGGCAACGGTATTGGTCGCGATGCCCTCCGCCGGACAGCGCGGGGATGCCGCCCGTCTCGGGCAGTTGGGATTCTCCGGCTATCTGCCTAAACCGGTGCGAAGCGGGTATCTGCGTGATTGCCTGCGGACGGTGCTCGGCGCCCGGCGCGAGGCGCCGCCGCAGTCCTCGGTCAGGACTACATTGGTCACGCGCCACTCGATCGAAGAAAGACGCCGCGGCCGGTGCCGGGTGCTGCTGGCGGAGGATAGTCCCGTCAATCAGAAGGTGTTAGTGGCTCTGCTCGAGAAGCTGGGATGCCAGGCCGATATCGTCAGCAACGGGGGCGACGCTGTCCGCGCCCTGGAGTCGACATCTTATGACCTCGTTCTAATGGACTGCCAGATGCCCGGCATGGACGGCTACGAGACAACCCGGCGTATCCGGGGCCCGGGCTCGCGGGTGCGGAATCGGGCTGTGCCGGTCATTGCCGTGACCGCGCACGCGCTCGAGGGGGACAAAGAGAAATGTCTGGCATCGGGCATGAACGCGTACCTGGCCAAGCCGGTGACGCTGAGCGCTCTGGCGGACCTGATCGACCAGTGGTGCGCGAAATCCCGTCACAAAACACCCGAATCAATCTCCAACCCTAAAAACACAGGCGACTCCGGCGAGTGACCCGCCAGGAAACCACCTTTCTCCACAACTTCCCGTAAGATAAAAACCATGAGATTCGTGCAGGCGGCCGGGCTTCTCTGGCTTGCGGCCTGCGGTTCGCCTCTTACCCAGCCCGAAGCAACCATTCCGGACCTGCCCGCCATCGAGTGGGAGGCTTTTCAGTCGACCATCAGGGAACGGATCGAGAAAGCTTACAAAGCGGTCGAATCCGAGCCCCGCAGCCCACGGGCCAATGGCGATCTCGCCATGATTCTGCACGCGCACCAGCAGCCGGCCGGCGCCGAGGTCTGCTACGAGCGCGCGCGGCTGCTCAAGCCGGACAAGTTCGAATGGGCTTACCTGCTTGCTATTGTCCAGGCAGAGCAGGGCAAAACCGAGGCGGCGATCGAGAATCTTCGCCGGGCTCTCGAAATCGATCCGGGATATGTGCCGGCCAAATTGCAGCTTGGGGACATCCTTCTGCGAGACGGCGAATTCGAGGCGGCGGCCTCGCTCTATCGTGAGGCGCTTGATGGCGATCCCCGATCCGCGCTCGCTCACTACGGCTTGGGACGCGCTCTCTCGTCCCAAGGTAAGACCGAGGAAGCGGCCGAAGCATTCCGGAAAGCCATTGAGATCCACCCAAACTACGGGCAGGCTCACTATGCTCTCGCACTGGCTTATCGCAAGCTGCGGCTTGCGGACAAAGCTAAACCCCACTTCGGGCTGGGTGAGCAGCACAAACTCGAGACGCCGCCAGCAGACGACCCAGTACTGACAACCGTTCGCCGGCAGACCCAAAGCCCCACCGAATATCTCAGGGCAGGGGTCGAGTTGGACAGGCAGGGACGCCTGGAAGAGTCTCTCGCGCTCCATCTCCAGGTGCTTGATATCGCTCCGCGACAGGCGCAGGCCCACATCAACCTCATCTCCCTCTACTGGCGGCTCGGCCAGAGGGAGAAGGCCATCGAGCATTATGAAAAGGCTTTAAAGATCAACGAGAATCTACCGGATTGTCACTATAACTACGGGGTTATGATGTTCAACCTCCAGCGCTTCGACGAGGCTAAGCGAGCCTTCGAGAAGGCAGTGGAGATCAACCCTTTCTACGCCAAGGCTCACCACAATCTCGGTGTCATGCTCGAAGCCGAGGGCAAGCTAGATGAAGCGGCCGCCGAATATCGGCTCGCGATCGAAAACCAGCCAGAATACCGGCTGGCGCGATTCCATCTTGGCCGCGTGCTCGTGAATCAAGGCCGGCCCCGGGAGGCCATCGAGCAGTTTCAGCAGATCATCGAGCCCAAGGATCAGGATGCAGCCGGTTTTCTGTACGCGCTCGCCATAGCTCATGCCCGGGCGGGCGAGCGAGGGGACGCCATCAAGCACATGCGAGGCGCCCGCGACCTGGCGGCCAGCTTCGATCAGTGGGATCTGTTGAGCAGCATTAAGCGCGATCTCGCAACACTTGAAGGGAAGCACGAAGGTCGATGAAGGTGTTTTGGGTGGGGGTTGGAGGGGGTTATTGTGAGGT
>CAYLSS010000086.1:8117-9176 GCA_964385765.1 uncultured Solibacteraceae bacterium | reverse complement strand
GGTTGGAATCGAATTGGACCCGGCATATGCGGATTTCGGGCGCGGGGAATACAGTGTCGATATCCGAACCGGGTCGGTATTCACGCTGGATATGCCGGAGCAGAGCTTTGACTGCATCACGATGTTTCATGTTCTGGAGCACCTTCCGAATCCGGTCGCCATTCTGGGCCGGATCCGCCGCTGGCTCAAGGACGATGGCGTGCTGGTTGTCGAGGTTCCCAACGTCAATTCCCCGCACCAGCATCCCGCCAAGCGATTCCACTATGCGCACGTTGTGGGATTCACGCCCGAGAGTTTTGCCTGCGCCATCCATCGGGGCGGATGGGAGTCCGTCGAGTCCTCGCTCGACGGGTACGAACGAAACATCTTTGCTGTTTTGCGAAAAGACCCACTGAATGGAGGGGGCGCGCCCGAGAAGTGTCGGCTCGACCCGCCGGAAGTTGCTCCCGTTCAGTGCTCGACCTCGGCTACTCTCGGCTACTACCTTCGGGCGACCACCTACGTTCGCTGGTTCGAGCGAATGCGACAGTTCATCGCTGAGTTTCGGGCGATCCGCGGGCATGCAACGCCGCGGGAGATGCTTCGAAGGGTCGAGTGTTCCCGGCTGCCACGGGCCGGCCATGAGTCCGGCCCTGGTTAAGAGATTTCACCCTCGCGAAGCTCCGGCAGCAGTGGGACCAGACGGTCTATGCTATACTGCCAGCAGGGAGTTTCCCGCCAGATACCACGATTGCGCACGCGTTGAGGAAAGAGTATGTCCCTTGTATGCCAGGTTACCGGAAAGCGGCCGATATCCGGCCACAATGTTTCGCACGCGCACAATAAGACCAAGCGTGTCTTCAAGCCCAATATCCAGAACAAGCGATTTTGGCTGCCGAGCGAGAATCGGTGGATCCGGTTGAAGGTGAGCGCCAAGGGGATCAAGATCATCACCAAACGCGGAATTGACGCCGTTGTGACTGATCTCCGCAAGAAAGGAGTCCGAGTCTAATGGCTGGAAAATCGAAGAATGCTATTAAGGTGAGACTGGTGTCTTCCGCCAAGACGGGTCATTTCTAC
>CAYLSS010000086.1:1979-8107 GCA_964385765.1 uncultured Solibacteraceae bacterium | reverse complement strand
AGAATCGCCAGGAGAAGTTGGAGTTGAAGAAGTACGACCCGACGATTCGCAAGCACGTCCTTTACAAAGAAGCGAAGATCTAAAGGGACCGGCGGCGCAGGCGCTTCCGTCTGCCGTCTGCTTCAGCAACCAAAGTTCTTTTCGAAACAAGCGTCCGGGGACGAGCTTCTCCGGGCGCTTTTGTGTGTGCGCCCTCCGATTCGCGGAATAATGGTGACACGGAGAGAAGCACGATGCTCATTGTCCATGTCCATGTCCATGTCAAGCCGGACTCGGTGGAGGGATTCCGGAAGGCGACCATCGAGAATGCGCGGAACAGCGTGCAGGAACCGGGCGTTGCTCGCTTCGATGTGATCCAACAGCAGGACGATCCGACCCGGTTCATCCTGGTCGAGGTCTACCGGACTCCGGAAGATCCGGCCAAACACAAGGAGACCGCCCACTATCAAACGTGGCGCGATACCGTGGCGGACATGATGGCGGAGCCGCGTCAGGCGGTGAAATTCTCGAACGTCTTTCCCGACGAGGCGGGCTGGTAAATGCAGTTTCAGTTTGCCACCGCGACACGGATCGTTTTCGGGCCGGGGAAGGTTGCCGAGGTCGGACCCGCGGCCGCGGAATTCGGAGAGCGAGCGCTAATGGTCACCGGCAAGTCCACAGACCGCGCCGCGCCTCTTATTGACGACCTTCGCCAGGGGGGCGTCCGAACCTCACTCTTTCCGATCGAGGGCGAGCCAACCATCTCCGCCGCCCGGGCCGGAGTGGAGCGGGCGCGCGCCGAGGGCTGTGACATGGTCATCGCTATGGGCGGCGGCAGCGCGGTGGACGGCGGCAAGGCGATCGCGGCGATTCTCGGCAACGGCGGCGATCCGCTCGACTACATTGAAGTGATCGGTAAGGGGCAGAAGATCCATCGGCCGTCCGTTCCATTCGTCGCGATCCCGACGACGGCGGGCACGGGTGCCGAAGTGACCCGGAACGCCGTTCTGGCCTCACCGGAACACCGCGTGAAGGCAAGCCTCCGGAGTCCGCTGATGCTCCCGCGCCTGGCCGTGGTCGATCCCGACCTGACGCTTGACCTCCCAGCCGCGGTAACGGCGGCCACCGGACTGGACGCGCTCACTCAGCTCATTGAACCTTACGTCTCGGCCCGGGCGAATCCCATGACGGACATGTTCTGCGTGGAGGGGATCCGCCGGGCGTGGCGGTCGCTTCGGCGCGCCTATGAAGAGCCGCACGATCGGGCAGCGCGGGCCGACATGGCGTTTGCCAGCCTGCTGGGTGGTCTCGCTCTGGCCAACGCCGGACTTGGCGTGGTCCACGGATTCGCCGCTCCGATCGGCGGTATGTTCCCAGCCCCCCACGGCGCGGTGTGCGCGGCCCTGCTGCCTCACGGGATGGAGACGAACCTCAAAGCGCTCCGGGAGCGGGCGCCGGAACACGAATCGCTGGCGCGCTACCAGGAGATTGCAACGATCCTGACCGGTGACCCAGCCGCGAAACCCGAGGAGGGCGTCGCCAGAGTTCGTGAGTTGACCGCGGCGCTGCGGATCCCGGCTTTGTCGACTTATGGCTTGAAAGATGCCGGCATTCCCGCTGTCGTCGAAAAAGCCGCGCGCGCCAGCAGCATGAAAGCAAACCCCATCCCGCTCACCGAACAGGAACTCGTTCGCGTCTTGACGGATGCGATGTAGAAAGCGGCGGGCGCAGCGGAGACGGTCAGCTTACACCAGGATGTCCTTCACCAGCCTTCCGGCGACATCCGTGAGCCGGAAATCCCGTCCCTGGAACCGGTAGGTCAGCTTTGTGTGTTCGATGCCCAGCAGGTGGAGCATGGTCGCGTGCAGATCATGGATGTGGACCTTGTTGTCGACCGCGTTGTAGCCAAGCTCGTCAGTCGCTCCGTAGGTGATGCCCGGCTTGATGGGTCCGCCGGCCATCCAAAGGGAGAATCCCTTGATATGGTGATCGCGTCCCGAGCCCTGTGCCATAGGCGTGCGGCCGAACTCTCCGCTCCAGATGACGAGTGTTTCCTCCAGCATGCCTCGCTGCTTCAGGTCTTTCACCAGAGCCGCTGAAGCCTGGTCGGTGAGGGCACATGTTTCCTTGATCCCCTTCTTGATCTCGCCGTGATGGTCCCAGCCGCGATGGTAAAGCTGGATGAAGCGCACCCCGCGCTCGGCCAGGCGCCGCGCTAGCAGGCAGTTCGCCGCATAGGTGCCATCGCCGCCCTTTGTCCCGTACATATCGAGCACGGAATCGGGCTCATTGCTGAAGTCGACGAGTTCGGGAACGCTCATCTGCATGCGGAAGGCCAACTCATATTGGGCGATGCGCGTCTCGATCTCCGGATCATCGACGAGGCCGCCCTGGATCTGATTGAGTCCGGTGACGGCGTCAATCAACTCACCCTGTGCCTCGCGGTTCACGCCGGGAGGATTCCGTACATAAGAGACCGGATCTCCACTCGAATGGAATTTGACACCCTGATGTTTACTGGGAAGAAAGCCGCTGTGCCACTGCCGCGCGGCGATCGGTTGTGACTGGCCGCCCCCTTCGGAAGTCAGCACGATGAATCCGGGCAAGTCCTCTGACTCGCTACCGAGACCATAAGTGATCCACGAACCCATGCTCGGACGCCCAGCAATCTGGAATCCGGTATTCATGAGCATGTGGGCCGTGTCATGGTTGATCTGGTCAGTCTGCATCGAGCGGACGATGCAGATGTCGTCAGCGATGGAGCCGATGTGCGAAAGCAGTTCCGACATGTATTGGCCGGACTCCCCGTAGTGTCGGTACCCGTACCGCGGCCCCATGATCCGCAGCTCTTTTCCCTGGAGTTGGGCGATCTGCTGGCCCTTGGTCATCGACTCGGGCATCGGCTCTCCGTCCCGCTTCTCCAGTGCGGGCTTGTGGTCGAAAAGCTCAATATGAGAGGGTCCGCCGGCCATGCAAAGAAAAATGACCCGCTTGATCTTCGGCGCATGATTGGGGAACCCGGCGATTCCCGGTTCCATCCCAAAAGCCTTCGGGCGCAGCAAGGATGACAACGCCAGGCCGCCCAATCCCAGGGAGGCGCGTCCGAGAAACTCGCGTCGGGCTATCTGGTTTACCATCTCGTTGTCCCCGTTAATACCTCATGATGAACTCGTGCTTGTTGAAGATCGCTCGGGCAACGGCGGTCCAGGCCGCCAGTTCGACCGTGTCCACGTCGCCGGGCGGCCGCCAGAGACCGACCCGCGACAACTGGTAGGCGGCGATCTCGTCCCCCTCATACCGCTCGAACTGGCGCGCCACAAAGTCCTCGAGCAATGCTTGTTCTTCCGGAAGCGGCCGCCGGGAGAATGCCTCTCGGAATGCAAATGCGATACGGTCCGCAGCGTCCGCCCCGCCTTCCTCGATCATCCGAACCGCAAACTTCCGGGCTGCCTCGACATAGGTCGGATCATTGAGCAAGGTCAGGGATTGCAGCGGGGTATTCGACACTGATCGCTCGGCGGTGCACTCCTCGCGGGACGGCGCGTCGAAGGCCATCAGCGAAGGGTGCAGGAAGGTCCGCTGCCAGTGCGTGTAAAGGCCGCGGCGGTATTGGTTCTCGTTGTAGTCCGCCTTGTAGGTTCGCTTGGGGAAGTTCAGTTCGCGATAGTAGCCGGCCGGCTGGTAGGGCCTGACGCTCGGACCGCCCATCTCACGGTTCAGCAGCTCGCTCACGGCCAGGGCGTTGTCCCGGATGAACTCGGCGTCGAGGCGCATCATCGTCTGCCGGGCGTGATAACGATTGTACGGATCGGCCTCCAGCAGTTCGGGCGTGGCTTCGCTCGACCGGCGGTAGGTTTCCGACAGGACCATGGCGCGGACCATGTGCTTGACATCCCAGCCGCTTTCCATGAACTCGACGGCGAGCCAGTCCAGCAGATCCCGATTGACCGGCGGCTCACCCTGCGAGCCGAGGTCGTCCAGTGTCTTCGAGATGCCCGTTCCGAAGAACATCTTCCACAAGCGGTTGACGAATACCCGTGCCGTCAGAGGATTGTCGCGGGTAACGAGCCAGTCGGCCAGGTCCAGACGGGTCAGCCGTTCGCCGCTTGTTTCGAGCGGCCCGAGGAACTCGGGAACCTGCGGCTGGACCACCTCTCCGGAGTCGTTCATCCAGTCGCCGCGGGGTAGCACGCGGACCGTCCGCGGCTCGGTGGCGCGCGTCACCAGGCACTCATCGGCAGTGTCGCGGATCTCCCGGCGCCGGCGTTCCAGCCGAAGAATCTCGCGCCAGTGCGGGTTCCCTCCGGCCCTGTGCCGTGCATAGGCCTGCAGCTCGGGCGACGGATCGCCAACGGCCGCGACAGCAGCTCGAAGGCCGGACGACGGCGGCAGCTCCGGGTGCTCTGCCGCGGTCGCGGACAGCCGAAAGCGGCCAAGCACCGTGTTCCCGGGACGTCCCCGGTAGATGAGCCGCAAATGAAGGCTCTCGCCGCCTTCGAGTTCCACCGGCTCCTTGAGCAGGAATGCGATCTGCGCGGCTGGCGGCTTGTCCTCGCCGGCCGCGCCCCAGGTGGTCTGGTCCTCTTCGTCCAGAATGCTTCGCGCCAACTGATAGGGAGGCTTCTCGTAGTCGGTCAGCGCGAAGTGGATCGGCGCCGGGCTCTCCCTACCGTTACGGTCCACCACCAGAACCTCGGCGCGACTAAGCAGGAAGCCGTTGTCTTCCCACGGCTCGTTCTCGGCGAGCGACTCCGCAAACGGCAGCGCCTCCAGCAGCAGGGCCGTGACTCGGTCGGTCTTCGGCTTCAGCTCGATCTCGTGCACGTCGTCGCCGGGCTGCTCGCCGCGCGCCTGGTAGGAATCGTCGCTGAGCCGGTCGAACTTCAAGCCTTCTTCGGACTCGATATTCGCCGCCTTGGCGACCTCCCACTGTTCCAGGGCCTCCCGCTCGTAGGCGACGTACTCCACGAGATCTACTTCACCCCGCTGCCGCCGGAGTCGCTGCAACTCTTGCTCGATCCGCTTCAACTCCGCGAGACCTTCGTCCGACGGCACCTGCACAGACGGCCCGAACCACGTGCGGCCCGGATAGACGCCCTTCTCCTCGATGTCGGCGAAGAAGGCGCCCATGCTGTAGAAGTCGCGCGTCTTGATGGGATCGAACTTGTGATCGTGGCACTCGGCGCAGCCCATGGTGGAGCCCAGCCAGGTTGTGGAAGTGGTACGGACGCGGTCCGCGGCGTACTTTACGAGATACTCCCCAGCTTGCGCGCCGCCCTCGTTGGTCATGCGGGCCAAGCGGTTGTACGCGCTGGCTACGCGCTGTTCGAGCGCCGCGTCGGGCAGCAGGTCGCCGGCGATCTGTTCGCGAGTGAACTCGTCGAACGGCTTGTTCTCGTTGAAGGCTCTGATGACATAGTCGCGGTAAGGATGGACATTGACCGGCACGTCACTGTGGTAGCCGACCGTATCGGCGTAACGGACCAGGTCGAGCCACCAGACGGCCATGCGCTCCCCGTAGTGCGGCGAAGAAAGCAGCCGGTCGACGAGTTTTGCATAGGCGTCTGGAGACGAGTCATTGACGAAGGCTTGCACCTCCGCCGGAGAGGGCGGAAGTCCCGTGAGATCGAAGCTCAGGCGGCGGATGAGCGTGCGGCGGTCGGCTTGTTCGACAGGTTCGAGGCCATGCTCGCTGAGCTTCCTCTCAATCAGCGTGTCGATGCCCGCCGGTCCACCCGGCGCTTCCGGACGCTCGGGCGGGATGTAGGCCCAGTGCCGCTCGTACTCAGCGCCTTCGGCGATCCAGCGCTTCAGCGTCGCCTTTTCGGATTCCGACAGTTTCTTGTTCGACCAGGCCGCCGGCATCTTGAAGGCGGGATCGTCCGAGTAGATGCGCTGAACGAGTTTGCTGTGATCCGGGTCGCCGGGCACGATGGCGCCGCGTTCGATGGCCGATTCCCGAAGGTCGAGCCTCATGTTGGCGAACCGGTGGTTCTTGTCGGGACCGTGGCAATGGAAGCACTTGTCGGAGAGAATCGGCCGCACGTCGCGGTTGAACTGCACCTCCTGCGCGGAAGCCGCGGCGACGACTAGCAACAAGGCAAACGGGCCCACCAAAACCATCCCGTCTGATTATAGGCCCCCGCGCC
>CAYLSS010000086.1:0-1969 GCA_964385765.1 uncultured Solibacteraceae bacterium | reverse complement strand
GCGGTTGAAGCTGAGCGTGGACGCGGACGCGCCTTCAGCGAGAATCGGAAGTGCGAGAGTCGCTACCCAGACGACCAAGATCTTCATACGAAGCGCCCCAAGTCCTTGCATTTATTCTGGCAGACGCACGGGAGAAGTACAAACGAAACGGAGTTGCAATCCAGCCGCGAGATCGACAGAATTGAGTGGGGGTGATGCCCATGCAACGATCTCGGGGGTTGCTCGTGCCTGGAATATTGGTTCTCGCTGTCCCGGCGTTGATGTTTCCTCAGACGCAGGAGAGATCCGGAGTCCCGGCCGGCACTGCGAGCGGCAGTTCCTCGATCAGCGGTCGAGGCCCGACCTCATCGAGCCGGGTGGGCTCCACCGATCCGGTGTACCGCAACTCAATCACGATCCGGGGGCGCGTGGAGCTCAAAGAGGGCGGCAAGCCTCCTTCGGACACGCAGGTACTGCTCCGGTGCGTGGGCCAGCCGGATCTGGAGGAGGAAGTGGATTCCTCCGGGCATTTCGCTTTTCAGTTCACGGGCGTGAATCCCGAGTCGGTGACCGGACCGCGCACTTACGGGGTCACCTTTGGGGTTCACGTTGACTGCCGGATTCAAGCCGTCGCGCGGGGCTACTACTCGCAGATGGAGGTCGTGGCGGGCCAGGATTCCTTCGGCAATTTCGACGCCGGAGTTCTGAAGTTGCACGCGAAAAGTGAATCAGGCGGTCTGAGTGTCAGCGCCACGACGCTCGAGGCCCCTGCCGAAGCTCGTGAAGCCTACGAGCGCGGCCGGAAACTGGCTGCCAAAAAGAAATGGAAGAAAGCGCGCAGCGAGTTCGAGGCGGCTGTGAGCGCATTTCCCAAGTTCGCGGCCGCGTGGTTCGAACTCGGGCGCGTGGCCGATTCGGAGGGCAAGGCCGGCGAGGCGCGGCTGGCTTTCGAAAAGGCAATACAGGCCGACGAGAGATATCTGCCGCCCCAGATGCGTATGGCGGTGATCGAGGCCGGAGAAGGGAATTGGCAGCGTGTGCTGGATCGCACCGGCCGGATCATCGCGGCGAATCCCTATGAGTTCTCGGAAGCGTACTTCTACCGGGCGGCGGCCGCCTTTCGCCTGAACGATTGGGAGATGGCGGAGTCAAGTGGCCGTGCGGCCATCGACATGAATGTGCACCAGACATATCCGCAGGTGGTGCACATTTTGGGAATGGTGCTCGCGCAGCAGGGTAAGTTCGACGAAGCGGTTGCGGAGCTGGAACGATTCCTCGAAATCGCGCCGGAAGCACGGGAACGGCCGATCGTGGAGCAGCAGATCGCCGCCATCCGGGACCGGCAGTAGCCGCGGAAGCGGTCCTGCCCGAGCTAGGAAGTCCGCATGAGCAGCCGGCGCAGCATGTCGAGCGACCATTGGACGCCCATCTTGCGATTCAACTCGCGGTCGCTCACGAAGCGGAAGTGCTTTGTCTCAAAGCTTTCCGGCCCGGCCGCTGCAATATAGAAGGTGCCCACGGGTTGTCCAGTGGAGCTATCGGGGCCGGCCTCTCCCGTCGTCGCCAGGGCATAAGCGGCGCCGGTCCGCTCCCGGGCGCCGGCGGCCATCGCCTTCGCCACTTCACTGCTGACGACACTATGCTGCTCAATCAGCCGGCGATCTACGCCGAGCAGCTTCTGCTTGAGTTGCGGCGAGTAAACCAGGAAGCCGCCCCAGAAGTATTCCGACGAGCCGGGAACCGACGTGAGCCGCTCCGCCAGCATTCCTCCGGTGCAGCTTTCGGCCACCGCCAGCGTCGCCTGCCGTTGGCGCAGCATCTCGCCGACAGTCGCTTCGAGCGGGACGTCACGCCGGGAATAGATGCGATCACCGAGCAGGCCTTCGATCTGGCGGGCGACTTCATCCAGGATCCGCTCGGCCTCGCCAGCGGACTCGCTTCGCGCTCGCAAGTGGACCTGAATGTCCCCCGGAGCCGCCAGCACCGTTGT
>CAYLSS010000085.1:0-9207 GCA_964385765.1 uncultured Solibacteraceae bacterium | reverse complement strand
TGGTACGTGTTGCCGTCGTCGCTCTTGTAGCTGAGCCGGACGGCATGGGCTTTGATCGTAATGCCGCGCTCGCGTTCGAGATCCATGCTGTCGAGGATCTGCGCGCGCATCTCCCGATCGGTTAGGGTTCCGGTCGCTTCCAGAAGACGGTCGGCGAGCGTCGACTTTCCGTGGTCGATGTGCGCAATGATGCTGAAGTTGCGTATGAGCGCGGGATCCATGCGGTAAGATAGGCCTTGTATCTTGATTATCCCACAGGCGCCTCTGCTGCCTCTGGGAAGGCGGTCTGCTGCCGGTCGGAGGTTTCACACGGATGTCTCATAAGGTCACCGAAGGCGGTCTCAACGCTCAGGGTCTGAAGTTTGCGATTCTCGTTACCCGCTTCAACAGTTTCGTCACCGAGCGGCTGCTGACTGGGGCGCTGGACGCACTGTCGCGCTCCGGAGCCGAAGCCGGCGACATTGAGATTGTGCGGGTTCCCGGTTCCTGGGAGCTTCCGGTCATCGCCCGGGAGCTGGCACAGCAGAAAAGGCACGACGCTCTCATCTGCCTGAGCGCCGTCATCCGGGGTGACACGCCGCACTTTGACCACATCGCCGCCGAGGCCACGAAGGGCATCGCCCACACCTCGCTAGAAACAGGAGTGCCGATCGCCTTCGGTGTTCTTACTACGAATACGTTAGAGCAGGCCATCGACCGCGCCGGCG
The DNA here is from genome assembly GCA_964385765.1 of uncultured Solibacteraceae bacterium. Taxonomy (GTDB): domain Bacteria; phylum Acidobacteriota; class Terriglobia; order Bryobacterales; family Bryobacteraceae; genus CAWELS01. The sequence goes on along the minus strand of CAYLSS010000085.1, from coordinate 8,500 downwards.
CCAAAATGGGGAACAAAGGTTTCGATGCCGCCATGTCGGCCGTCGAGATGGGCAACCTCATCAGAGCCCTTCGCTCCGCTTGATCCACGCCATGCCCTCGCGACGGCGATCCCGGGAAAAGGCTCTCCAGATCCTCTATCTTCGGGATATTCGGGATGGAAGCATTACCGAGGCAATCAGCGAACTCAGCTCTCTCACCGATGAGGAGGATGAATCCGGGAAGCGGATGGATGCCTTTGCCGAGGAGTTGGTCAGCGGCGTGGCTCTCCAATCCGAAGTCATCGACAGCCGCATCGCCGCGCACTCCGAGCACTGGAAGCTGGAGCGAATGCCGGTAGTGGACCGCAACATCCTCCGGCTGGCGGTCTACGAGATGATCTTCATCGGGACTCCAAACGCGGTGGTGATCGATGAAGCTCTCGAGCTGGCCCGGAAGTTCTCCGGAGAGGCGTCGAGGTCGTTCGTCAACGGAGTGCTGGACGGCATCCGCCGGGCAATCAACCAAAGTTCGCGCGCCTCGGGCAGCTAGGCTGGCGCGTCAACGCTTTCTTTCCACTCGCTGGTAAATGATTCCGCTCGGAAGCCGGACCCCCTGACGGTAGCCGGCCAGCCAGTCTTGCAGGTCCGGATAGCGTTCGATGGCCAACTCGGGATTGTAAGGCGCCAGGCCATCGACGATGATGGACGGCTCGGTCTTAGTCAAGCGCTGGCGCTGGCGCCGGGCGAGATCGGGAGTGGACGGTCGGCTTTCGAAGAGATGGCGGTCGGCGATGACGCCCGTGAGAGGCTGGGAATCGAGATATGGCGTTCCCGCGGGCAGCCGGGTGAGGACGAAGATGTCCGGACGATAGCCCCACACAAACAGCGTATCGCCCGGCTCCGCAATCCGTTCCACGGCGCGAGCCACCTCGGCGCTTCCCTGGTACATCGCCAGGTCACGCCATTCGTGGAGCTGTCCGGCCACCGTGTCCCGGGCCAACTCGACATACCGGGGCCCGAAGCGCAGTAAGGGAACCACCAGCAGCGCCAGCACGGCCACGGCGCGACGGCGTCCCAGCAGCACAATCCCTCGCGACGCGACCAGCACCATCACCGGCAGCAACTGGAAGTAGTATCGCGAAAAGAACCGCCACCCCGCGGCGACCGCCAGGAGCGAAAGGACCAGCCATCCCGCCAGGCGCAGGCGGTCCTCATCACGGGACCGAATCCAGTACCAGATTGATCCTACCGCCAGCGTCGCGTGGAACCAAAGCCAGTCCGCCGACCGGCGAGCGCCTTCCAGAACCGGATTCTCGACGAACGTATCCCGGGCGTAGGCGAATCCGTACTGCCAAACCTGCTGCCAATAGGCGCCGAGAGCGCCGGTGGCTGCCATCCAGCCGAGAGCGAGGGCGTTGGGCAAAACAAAGCCGGCCGCCAGCCGCGGAATGGCGCGGTATTGCCAAAGCAGGCAGGCGGCCAACACGTAAATGCCTTTCGTGTGGACGAGCATCGCCATGCCGGCGAGCATCCCGCTCGCAAATGGCCGGCCCTTCCATGCCAGCCAGACTGCGGCAGCGTGCGGCGCGATCATGAGGAGGTCCGGCGCCAGTGCGATGGTGGACGCGGGATAGTCAAAAGTGAGGAAGAAAGCCCCCAGCCAAGCTGCCAGGATCCCTTCCCGTGAACTCCAGCGGTCGCGTCCGAAGCGAAAGAGAAGCCAGCTTACAAGCGTCACGAAAAGCGCTCCGCCAAGCCGGATTGGCCAACCGGGATAGCCCCCCCAAAGCAGGTGGACCGCGACCGACAGAGGCGGCTTGTCGAACCAGAAGTCGCGGTACGGCAAGTCCCCGGCCAGAACTTGAAGCGCGCCCGCCGCCGGATAGCACTCCTCGACCCACAAAACATCCCAGTGACAGAGGCGAGCGGCCAGCGTCAGGCCGAAGATGACCCCGAAGACCGCCGCCGGCCGCATTCAGGACTCCCGCAGGATGCGCTCCAGCGCTTTGCGGAACCCGGGACCGAATTCCGGATCGGCCAGCGCGAACTCGACGAACGTTTCGAAGTAGCTGGGGAAGTTGCCGATATCGTACCGTCGCTCCCCCTTCGGTAGCTTGTACGCCAGGACGCGCCGCCCTTCCTCGCACATCCGCTGGACGGCGTCGGTCAACTGAATTTCGCCGCGCTCATCCGGCTTCACGTTGCGAATCATGTCGAAGATTGTCGGCGAGAAGACGTATCGCCCGGCGATGGCGAGGTTGCTGGGCGCTTCCTCCGGCGAGGGCTTCTCGACCAAATTGCGAATCCGATAGCAGGAGCCGTCGGTGTCCACCGGATCGATCACTCCATAGTGCTGAGTTTGCTCGTGCGGCACTTCCTCCACCCCGATGACGCAGGTGGCCCGCCTGGATTCGAATAACTCCACCATGTTGCCCAATGTCTTCGACTGTGATTCTCCGTTGTTGCCGAGGATCGAGTCTCCGAGAGCGACCACCACCGGCTGCTCGCCGGCAAAGCTCTCGCCACGGAGAATCGCGTGTCCCAACCCAAGTTGCTCGGACTGGCGCGTGTAGTAAAGATGAGCGCCCAGCACCTCGAACTCGATTTGTCGGAGAAGGTCGGCCTTCTCCTGCGCCGCCAGTGTTTGGACCAGTTGCGGGTCGCTGTCAAAGTGGTTCTCGATGTTGGTCTTGTTCCGGCTGGTCACCAGGAGGATGTCGTGGATCCCGTTAGCGACCAGTTCCTCCACTACATACTGCACAATCGGTTTTCGCGCTACCGGCAGCATCTCCTTGGGCTGCGACTTGGTAGCGGGCAATAGCCGGGTTCCGTGCCCGGCGACTGGTACGATGGCGCTCGAAATCACCCCTAAACTATATAACGAAGGGAGCTTCCATTACCTGACGCTCGAATTACAGTCCAATGAAGGAGAAATCCGGCTCGACCGTTTTCTCCAACGGGAACTGCCGCAGTACAGCCGGGAGCGGCTGAAGAACTGGATCAAGGAGGGGCGCGTGCTGGTGGACGGCCACCCGGCGAAACCGTCGTGTCAACTGCGGGGCGGCGAAAGGATAGCCGTCGAGCCGGTGGCCCTCCCAGCCCTCGAGGCATTCCCTGAGGATCTCCCGCTCGAGGTGCTTTATGAGGATGAAGATGTCATTGCGGTGAACAAACCGGCCGGGATGGTTGTTCACACAGGCGCCGGAGCGAAGTCCGGGACGCTGGTGAATGCGCTCCTGCACCGTTTCGGCCGACTCTCGAGCGAAGGCGGCGACCTCCGGCCCGGGATCGTTCATCGCTTGGACCGCTTCACGAGCGGTGTGATCCTGGTCGCCCGCAATGACCGGGCGCATCGGGCGCTCGCCGGCCAATTCTCCTCTCGACAGGTCGAAAAGGTCTATTTGACGCTTGTCCACGGCCGCATCGAGCAGGAAACGGGCCGGATCGAGAAGCCGATTACCCGCGACCCGCGCCGCCGCGAGCGGATGACAGCCCGGCTCGAGCACGGGCGGTCCGCCCTGACCTTCTTCAAGGTTCTGCAGCGTTTCGAGAAGCACACCTATCTCGAGGTTCGGATCGGAACCGGCCGGACCCACCAGATTCGAGTGCACTTGTCGACCATCGGCCATCCGGTCGCCGGCGACCGCCTTTATGGTGCGCCGTGGACCGAAGCCATTGAACGCTACTTCCTGCATTCCCACCGCATCCGCTTCCGCAGCCCGGCCACCGGCGCCGACGTCGCGGTGGAGGCGCCCTTGCCGCTTGACCTCCAGGCTTGGCTCCGAAGTCTCGACGAAGCCGGGAGCTATAATTGAAACGAAGGGATGAAGTCATGAAACGACTCCTGGTCTTAACGGCGGCGGTTGTCATTCTGGCTATGGCCGCCAGCGCCCAATCCGAAGAAACGCCACAACTTAGCACCGGTCCGCCCAGTCCCGAAGAGCTCGATGAAGCGACTCGAATTCGATTGGATGTCACTCGGGTGAACATTCTGTTCACCGTCTCGGACAAACGAGGCCGTTTCGTCACCGATCTCACGAAGGACGATTTCGAGGTGATCGAAAGCAAGACCCCTCAGCAAATTCTGGAATTCTCGGCCCTGTCTGACCTTCCCTTGCGGTTGGCGATTCTGATCGATACCAGTAACAGCATCCGCGGTCGCTTCCGCTTCATCCAGGAGGCGGCCGTCGAGTTCATCAACAGCGTGGTTCGCCCGGACGTCGACAAGGCGACCGTGGTGAGCTTCGATACCGGTGTGGATCTGATCGCTGACCTGACCGGCGATCCCGAGGAGCTTGCGCAGTCCATCCGCTCCCTGCGGGCCGGCGGCGGGACAGCCCTCTATGACGCTCTTTTCTACGCCACTCGCGACAAGCTCATGGAGGACAAGCCCAGGCATAGATTCAGGCGGGCGGTCATCATTCTCGGTGATGGCGAGGACAATCAAAGCCGCTATTCCCGCGATCAGGCGCTCGAGATGGCGCACCGCGCGGATGCCGTGATTTACACCATCTCGACCAACGTGTCTCGCATCCAGACCGATGGCGATAAGGTGTTGAAGTACTTCGCCGGCGAGACAGGCGGTTTGGCGCTGTTTCCCTTCAAGGTCGAGGACCTGATGCAGTCATTTACCAACATTGCAAACGAGTTGCGCCATCAGTACAGCATCCTCTACCGTCCCGAGCCGCTGGTGACAGACGGCCAGTACCACCCCATCAAGGTCAAAATAAACACCAGGAAGAACCTGGTGGTGCGGGCCCGCCGCGGATATTACGCGCCGAAGCTATAGCAGAAGCTATATTGGGAGATCATGGACGACAAAGAACGCGCCCTGGGATTGACGCTCAGCCAAATCGAAAAACAGTTCGGGAAAGGCTCCATTCAGCGACTCGGATCCAGGGACGCGGTAGTTTCGGTACCCGCGATCTCTTCCGGTTCCATCTCCCTCGACTCCGCGCTCGGTGTCGGCGGGTTCCCCCGTGGTCGGATCGTCGAGGTCTTCGGACCGGAGTCCTCCGGCAAGACCACCATCGCGCTCCAGGCAGTGGCCGAAGCACAGAAGGCGGGCGGAATGGCGGCCTTTATCGACGTCGAGCATGCGCTTGATCCGACTTACGCGGGCAACCTCGGCGTCGACGTGGACAACCTCCTGGTCTCGCAGCCCGACTTCGCCGAACAGGCGCTCGAGATCACGAGCGCGCTGATCAACTCCGGCTCCATCGACGTCCTGGTGGTGGACTCGGTGGCTGCCCTCGTGCCGAAAGCCGAGTTGGACGGTGAAATGGGTGATTCCTTCGTCGGCGTCCACGCACGCCTGATGTCGCAGGCGATGCGCAAGCTGACCGGCATCGTCTCGAAGTCGAAGACCACGGTCATCTTCATCAACCAGATCCGCGAGAAGATCGGTGTCATGTTTGGCAGTCCGGAGACGACCACCGGCGGCCGCGCCCTCAAGTTCTATGCCTCGGTTCGGCTCGACATCCGGCGTATTGCGGCCATCAAGGACGGCGACAAGGTCATCGGCAATCGAACCCGGGTCAAAGTGGTTAAGAATAAAGTCGCGCCGCCTTTCCGTGAGGCCGAGTTCGACATCCTGTACGGCCAGGGCATCTCCCGCGAAGGCGACCTGATCGACCTGGGCGTGATTCAGAAGCTGGTGGAGAAGTCCGGGGCGTGGTACTCCTACGACAGCGAGCGTATCGGGCAGGGCCGGGAGAATGCCAAGCAGTTCTTGCGCGACAACCCCGATATGCGCGAGAAGCTTGATGGTGAGCTGAGGAAGGCCCTAGGGCTGGTTTCGCAGCCTGCCGGCGCACCGGAGCCGGAAGCAGCGGTCGCGGCGGCTGGTAGCGACAAGTCTCCTCGCAAGCCCGCTCGAAGCTGAAGCGGAGGGGGCCGGTCTCTCGCCAAAGAGATTCCTCCGTCCAGCCTCGCATCTGATTATATTTGTGCACCACCCCCCAACTCCCGCTATCCTGACCACTAGGGAGGGATGTTTTGATGAAGATCCATGGAATTCTGCTTCTGGCCGCCGTTTGCGCACCACTACCGGCAGCCGACTTCACTCCGCCGCCGGCCAGTGAACAGATTGCCGGCGCCGTGCAGGCGGCGCCCGAGGACCGCCGCGACGGAGCCGCGGTGCTGGGCTACGACTCGAGCGGCAAGCTGGTCAATATCCGCAAAGGTTCGAATGACCTGATTTGCATCGCCGACGATCCACGACGGGAGAAGTTCAACGTCGCCTGCTATCATAAAGACCTCGAACCCTACATGACTCGGGGCCGCGAGCTGCGGGAACAGGGTGTCACCGGACAGGATCGCTATGACATCCGCTGGAAAGAGATTGAAGAAGGCAAACTGGCCATACCGCGCGAGCCGCGGACCCTCTACGTGCTTTCCGGCTCCAGCTTCGATCCCGCCGCCAATCAAGTGGCTGACCGCTACCTGCGATGGGTGGTCTACATTCCATATGCCACGGCCGAATCCACCGGACTACCCACAAAACCAGGGCCCAATGTCCCCTGGCTGATGTTCCCCGGTACGCCGGGCGCGCATATCATGATCAGCCCCGCCAAGAACTAATAGGCGCCGGGGGAGCGGTCCTTCGCGGGTGCGGGCCGAAACGCTCAGCCGCCCGATCCAGCCGCTAGCGAAGCGATCAAGAGGAGCGTCATGCGCAATCGATCCACTCAATACGCTGCCGTGGCGGCCATTATCGCGTTCCTGCTCGCCGGATGCTCCAGCCGGCAGCCCGGCGACCCGATAAAGCCGGGGATGAACGTCTATACGCCCGCCCAGGATATCGAGCTGGGCCGGCAGGCAGCCGCCGAGATTCGGAAACAGGTCGACGTCGTGGATGATCAGCAATTGCAGGGTACATTCAACGGTTGGGCCAGCGGCTGGCCAAGCATTCGGCGGCCCGCGAATTTCCCTACTCGTTCACCCTGATCAACGAGCCCTCCATCAACGCCTTCGCCCTGCCCGGCGGTCCCATCTTCATTCACTCCGGCCTGATCACGGCCGCCGAGACGGAAGGTCAACTGGTCGGCGTCCTGGCCCATGAGATCGCCCACGTCGCGCTGCGGCATGGAACCAGCCAGGCGACGAAGGCGAGCCTCCTCCAGCTTCCCGCCGTCTTGGCCGGCGCGGCTCTCGGTGATCAGGGAGCGGCGGCGCAAGCAGCGCAGTTGGGCATCGGCTTCGGCCTCAATGCCGTGATCCTCAAGTATTCCCGCGGAGCCGAAAAACAAGCCGACGCGCTGGGTGCGCGGATCATGTCCGATTCCGGCTACAACCCGCTCGGGATGGCCGACTTCTTCGAACGCCTACAGGCCGAGGGGGGAGCTCGGGCGCCGGCATTCCTCTCCTCCCATCCCAACCCCGGCAATCGCTCCCAGTTGGTACAGGAGGAGATTCAGGCCCTTCCGGCGCACGACTACGGCGCCGGCACGGGACAGTTCCAGGCGATGAAAAACAGGGTGGCTCGCCTGCCGGAACCCGAAAAGCCGGCCGCTCCGTCGGCAGATCCACCCTCGATCGGCGGTTTCACAACTTACCGGGCACCCTCATGGTCCATCGACTATTCAGGCGACTGGAAGGTGTACGAAGACGGGCGCGGGAGCGGAGTGACCATTGTGCCCGCCAATGGACTGGTCCGGACAGCGTCTGGCGGCGTTGCCGTGGGCTACGGCGTGGTCGCAGGGTATTACCGGCCCCAATCAGGCGGGAACCTGGCCGTCAAGACCGAGGATCTGATCCGCGAGTTGCAGTCCGCCGATACCGCCATTCAGGTGCGCCGCTCCGGTCGCGCCATCACCGTCGATGCCCAGCCGGCTCTGATAACCGAACTCGCCGGCGAGTCGCCTTACGGAGGCGCGGAGCACAATACGCTCGTCACGCTGGAACGTCCGGAGGGTCTGTTCTACGCAGTTCTGGTAAGCCCAGAGGCGCACTTCGAAACCATGAGACCGGTCTATGCGCGGATGGTGCGGTCGCTCCGCTTCTAAGCGGGCAATTCAGATGTCTTGGAGACTCCCGGGAGGGTAGGCGGGATTGGCGACTGCACCGCGCAGAAGCTCGGCGTACCGCTCAACGGTGCGCCGGATGTCATAGCGCGCCCGGACGCGCGCGGCCGCGGATTCCACCAGGCGTTGGCGCAGGTCGCCGTCGGCGCGGGCTCTTTCGATTGTGCCGGCCATACGCTCGGCATCGCCGACAGGGGTGAGCAAACCGCACCGGCCATCATCCAGGACCTCCCGGCACTGCGGGATGTCGGTCGCGACAATCGGCAAACCCGCCACCATCGCCTCCAGAAGCACGTTCGGCATCCCCTCGGCCGCCCTCGTCGAATGGACCAGCAGGTCGGAGCCGCCCATCAGCTCAGGAACATCTCTCCGCGGGCCGAGGATGTGGACTGTATCTCCGAAGCTTCCACCAACGTACCCTGATCCTTGAAGCGACGGCCAAGCTTAACCGAAGTTCGTCACGGTCCTGTCGATCAGACCGATTATTTGGCCTCCTG
>CAYLSS010000084.1:2407-9301 GCA_964385765.1 uncultured Solibacteraceae bacterium | reverse complement strand
ATAGTCGAAGGTGCCGTACAGATACCCGGAGTTCGGCAGCGAAAACCGCGCCTGTTCACCGACATAGGTCAGGCAGTAGCCCGAAGTGCGGAGAAAACCGGCATCCCAGAAGTAGAAGCTGTTGTAGAGCCGAGGATGTGGGGCTGGCGCAATCCCGACGAAGTCTCCGTCCGGGTTCCCCAGCGACTCTCTCAGGCGCGGCCCGGCACGGCGCAGGCGCCGGTGCGCATACCACATGGAAACCACCCGGCCCAGCACGGCGGCCGCGGCTACCCCAGTGGCATGGACCGCCCAGGCAGGACCTGCGCCAAGCTCGACCGCATACGCGGCGGCACAGAGCGGCGTCATGCTCGTACCGAAGACGATCCAGAGAAGCCCGCGAAGCAGAGACGCTCGGAATTGCGTCGAAAGCACCCGTCCACCGGATTCCTGAGGAACCGGGTAGCCGTCACCGGTTTCCGGCGGGCGCTCGATCAACTCGCGGACCCGCTCCGGCGGCTGTCCGACCTCCTTCGCGATCGCCGCGGCCCGCTCTTCGACGGACGGATGCGAGAAGATCTTCGCATCCAGCCGGCTCCAGCTCGTCGGCATTCCGTTTAGCTCCCGGAGGCGAACGAGGGCGGTTACCGCCGCCTCGGGATCCCCGGTCAGGGCCAGGCCGCCTGTATCGGCGCGCCGCTCGATCAGTCGCAGCAGCATCATCGAGACGATGACACCCAGCAGAATGCCGGCCCAGACCAGATTGTTGGCAACGAACTCATTGGGAATGAACCGCCACACCATCATGGCAGCGGCTGGAGGCGCCACCAGGACGATCCCGTACTGGAGTAACTGCCGTCCCTTGAGGTGCGATATCTCGTGAGCGAGCACAGTGTCGAGTTCCCGCCGGCTCAGGCCTCGCACGAGCTCTTCGGTCACGATCACGATCTTGCCCAGCGCGGCGAATGCGTTGGTGGAGAGCATGCTGCCCGCCGGAATCAGGTAGATCTGACGCAGGTCGACCTTTGCCTTGGCGGCGAGTTCGAATGCCCGGTCTCGAATCGGGCCGCTGGTGACAGCCTCCAAAACAAATCCCCTCGCCTTCGAAACGCGATCCGACGCGACGATGTAGAAGAAAACACCCGCGCCCGCGCAGCCCCCGGCGGGTCTGTAGTCTCCCTCCACCAGGGAGCCGAACGCCGCCGCTCCCAGCGCCAGGGGGACAAACAGTTGCGCATAGCCCCAGAACGATTGCCGCGCATGGCGCCAAGGCCCCCAATCGAGTCCTCGGAGTCGGAAGATCGTGTCGCTCGACAGCGCGAGAAACAAAGCGTCCACGCTGACCGCCATCGCCATTGGAACCAGCAGCGAAACGACCGCACGCAGCCAGGCGGACAAGTCCAGCACGGTCGCCAGCTCCGCCATACGCGGAGCGCCGAAGCCGACAATCAGAATGAAGGCGCCAATCGTGATTGTCCAATGCGCCCGCATCCAAACAAGCAAGACCGCCGGCCGCTCTTGATCCGAGGCAGCGGCAGCCTTCCGTTGAATGTGGAGCGCCGCCGCGGCGGCCAGCAGCAGCGCCAGGATCACCGGCGTCAGGAAACCGGCCAGGTAACCTGCTCCGAGTCCGTAGACAACCTCGAAGGGGGGTGGCGGGTCGCCGGAATCCAGCACCATCGTGTATCCGCTATCGGTGGCGCCACCGGGGGGATCGAAGCCTGCCGGAACGTGAATCTTCGCACGGCTGAGCCCGGCAAAGAAGAGGCTGAGTCGCACCCGTTCGGCGCCCGCCTCGTGAAGCATGGCAAACAATGGCCCGACATCGATTTGCCTGCGGAAACGCGCGATCTCATGACGTTCCGACGACCGGCAGCGGCCGTAGTGAGAGTCGCCGACGGCCTGCTGGAGCGAACACCCGAGCGTCCTGCCGGCAGCTTGAAGGTGCTCCTCCGGCAACTGGCGGCCCTGGTGGTAGACCGTGATCACGAGGCCCCCGCTGGATCCGAAGTGCAGTCCGATAACAGGTTGCGATGCTCGCTGTTGAGGGAACGCCGCCCCCGTGCCCGCCGCCACCAGCAGCGCGCAGAGAACAGTTGAGGACCATGAAGCCATCCGCCCTGATTCTAGCGAGCCGCCGCCACAGCCGCGCGTCCCTTCCGGCCGAAACCGTCGCCGGAGCGATACAATCCTACCAATGACCCGTTCATCCCGCCGCGAGTTCCTCGCCACCGCCGGCGCGCTCGCGGCTTCCTCCTGCGTTCCCACAGCCACCAGGATGATGCTCGAGGAGGAGGAGAGGATTCTCGTCGGCGCTCATCCGTGGGTCTACGCCGCCACCCGCCCCAACCACGAGATCTACGACATCCTCCACCAGGTGTTCGAGGACATGTCCGCCGCCGGCATGGACTTCATCGAACTGATGCACACCACGCTCGAGCCCGACGGAGCGGTCGAGCGCATCGGCGAGTTGTCCGAGAAGAGCAAGCTGCCGGTCATCGGAACCTCGTACGGCGCACCAATGTGGAATCGCGAGGAGCATGAGCGCATCTTCGAGTACGCCAACGGGATGATCGAACGCCTCCAGGCGCTCGGCGCCCGCACCATTGGCTTGTCGGTCGGCAACGCCGGACGCGTCAAGACTCCCGACGAACTGGATGCGCAAGTGGAGCTGCTGCGCCGGATCGCTTACCGCGCCAGCATCAACGGAATCGTCGTCAACCTGCACAACCATACCTACGAGGTCGAGAACAACCAGCATGACCTCCGGGGAACCCTGGAGCGCTATCCCCAAGCGAAGCTGGGGCCGGACATCGGCTGGCTGGTCGAAGCTGGTGTCGATCCCGTGGACTTCATCCAGCGCTACGGCTCCCGCATCGTCTACGCCCATCTCCGAGACCGCAAGGCCAGCGGCGAATGGTCCGAGGCAATGGGGGAGGGCGATATCGACTACGAAGCCGTCGGTCAGGCCTTGCGGCAAGTGAACTTCTCCGGCGATCTCGCTATCGAGCTGGCCCACCCGCGCGACTTCGAGCCAACCCGCTCCTTGCGCGAAAGCCTCCGAATGAGTCGCGAGTATGTCCGCGACATCATGGGCTACTAACGGGCCGCCCGCGAATCCCGCGAGGCCTTCTCTTGCGGACCTGTTAACCCGGTGCTATAGTTCCGCTTAGCCCAACGGATCAGGTCCGCCGAGGGCAGGCCCCGATCCGAGCCATGGAGGCACTATGCCGGCTCCCGGAACCGATATCGCCTACATCTGTCTCTCCGACCTCCACCTGGGTGAAGAAGACAGCTTGCTCACAGCCGTGAAGGGGCGGCGTCAGGTAGACACCAGCAGCACCAGTGCGTCCCTGGAAGCGCTGGTGGAATGTCTGCGCGAGCTGGTGCGCCACAACCCGACCGGCCGCCGGCCGACACTCATCCTCAATGGCGACGTGGTCGAGCTGGCACTGGCGAACACGAACGAGGCGCTGCTCGTCTTCGGCCAGTTCATGAGCCTGATCATGCAGCCGGAGCGGCTGGTAGACCGAATCATCTACATACCGGGCAACCACGATCATCACCTGTGGGAGCTGGGCCGTGAGAATCAATACCTGCGCTTCGTGTCCGACCCCAATCGCGTCAAGCCTCTCGAGCCGCCCTGGCACACGACGAAGATGATCCAGGATCCCGAGGACGAACTGCCGGCCGCAATGCTGACCGCCGCCGCACGTCGATTCGGGGGATTCCCTCCCGATGAGCACATCCGGATGGCCTATCCGAATTTCGGCCTCTGGACGCAGAAAGGCAAGGAGGTGCGGCTGGCGGGATTCCATCACGGTCACCTGATGGAAAGCATTTACCTCCTGGTCTCCGTCGCCATCCGCCACATCCATCCAGATCTGGGTTCGCCCGCGAGCGTCTACGAGCTCGAAGCGGAGAACTTCGCCTGGATCGACTTCCTCTGGTCGGCATTGGGTCGTTCGGGGGAAGCGGGGCACCGCATCGAGTCGCTCTACGAGGTGTCCAAGGATATACGGCGTTTACAGGCCATCGCGGACGGTCTGGCGAAAGGGATCGCGGCGAAATACGGTCCGCTGCCCGACTTCATCGAGGCGCCCGTCCTGAAGCGGATTCTGCGGCACCTCCTCGAGAGGGCGACGCGGGGGCAGGAGCGGCGCAAAAAGGTTCCCAAGGCCGGGTGGCCTCTCAGCGCGGACGCCAGACAGCGTCTTTTCGAATACATTCGGAAGTTCATGACGGGCCAGCTCGACGCGGAGCGAAACAACAGAATCGGCGGGAGTCAGCGGGCGAGGTACCCGGCGCCGGACCGGCTGTCGTTCGTCTTCGGGCATACGCACAAGCAATTCAGCGGGATTCTGGACGAAGACCCGGCCAGCCCGGTTGCTGTCCTCAATAGTGGTGGCTGGGTCGTGGAAGGGACGAAGCCCGTCCCGCTGGTCGGCGGCGGGATAGTCCTGCTGGACGATTCGCTCGACGCCGTCCTGGTTCAGATGTACAAGGAGGACGGTTCCCGCGCAGCCGTGCTCAATCCCAAGGCGAAGGTCCGGGATCGGACGCCGCTGTTTGAGCACGTCAGCGGGATCGTCAACAGCAGCAAGCCGCCATGGAGGACCTTCTCGAAGACCGTCGAGAAGGAAATCAAACAGCGCCGCGAGCTCATGGTTCGGCCCGGTTGATGGACTGCCGGCGCTCCTTGATTCGGGAGCGTTCCTTTTTCCACTCAAGCCGGCGCTCGATGGCCGCTTTCGAAGGCCGGGTCGGTTTACGGGGTTTCCGCCGCTCGAGCGCCTTATTGATCAGCCACACAAGCTTGGCCCGGGCGTCCTCGCGGTTGCGCGCCTGGTCACGCGTCCGACTCGAGGTGACGATCAACTCGCCATCGGACGTGAGCCGGCCAGCCATACGGCGCAGCAGTTGATCTCGCTGGGCCTCGCTGAGGGCGCTGCTCTCGCCCGGACGCCAGCGCAACTCGACCTTGGTCTCCACCTTGTTGACGTTCTGTCCGCCCGGGCCGCCAGAGCGTGCAAACGAGACGTGCAACTCGGATGCGGGGATCGTGATTCGATCGTTGACCGGTAGGTCGTCCATACCTGTCCATTGTTCCGCATCGGCCGACAGCCGTGCGTGGAAGCTGGAAGGGGCGACGACGAAGCCCTGAATGGCCGTGAGGCAGCCGGCGAGTCAGCCCCCGGACTGCCGCACATCCCGCAGGACGAGCTGCCAGGGGGCATATCCCCGTGCCGCCCCGTACCCATCCCGCTCCACCGTGTAGATGGCGTCGATTCGTGAGCCCGGGGTGAACTCGCCGGCGCGCTCGGCGAAGTTCCAGCCCTTCACCCACAGAGTCCGGCCGTTTTGTCGGAGCGGAATGCGCAAGTGCTTTTCGCCGAAGATGATTGGGGGCGCCGGCACCTCCACCTGTTCGGTGACAAAGACAGGCGCCGGGTTCCCCTGGCCGAAGGGCTCGAGCGCGAGGATGTCGCCGGCTGACTGATCATTGATCTGATCGAAATCGAGCCAGGCGTCGATCTCGCAAGTGCGACGAAAATCGTCAGCGCCGAGCCGCCCGGAGGCATATCCGACCAGCCGCTCCCGGAACTCGGGAATCTTATCCGCCGGCAGGGTGAGGCCTGCCGCCTGACGATGTCCGCCGAATCGCGAGAACAGATCCGACATCGATTCGAGCGCCTCGAGCAGATGAAACGACTTGATACTGCGCCCCGATCCCTGGGCGATGTTTCCGGCTTCGTCGACGCTCAACACGAAGACCGGCCGGTAAAAACGTTCGACGATCCTCGTAGCGACGATCCCCACAACTCCCCGATGCCAACCCTCGCCGGAGAACACCAGAGCCGGGCAAGCGTCCGTTACAGGCCGGCGGGCGCATTCCGCCAGGATCAGGTTCACGATCCTGGCCTCCGTCTCCTGCCTCTCCTTGTTGAGAGCGTGCAACTGCTCGGCCAGCCGGCGTGCCTGTCCGGCGTCATCGGAGAGGAACATCTCGATGACCTCCTTGGCGTTGGCCATGCGGCCGGCGGCGTTGATTCTGGGGGCGATCCGAAAAGCCACCTGCCCGGCGGTAGGCCGTTCTCCTTCGGCGAAGCCGGCCACATCCAGCAGCGCCCGGAGCCCGGCATTGCGCACCACCTTCAACCCGTCGAGGCCGTACTTCACCATCACCCGGTTCTCGCCGACTAGCGGCACGACATCGGCCACCGTCGCGATGGAGACCATCTTGAGCAGAGATTGCGCCACGGCCAGCATCCGCGCCTCGGACCATTCGAGCGCCATCGTCAACGCCTGGACCAGCTTAAATGCGACCCCCGCGCCGCAGAGGTCCTTGTTGGGATAGGGGCAGTCCGGGCGGTTGGGATTGACCACGGCATAAGCGGGCGGGAGTTGTTCCTCGGGCAAGTGATGGTCCGTAATGATGACATCGATGCCCAACTCACTGGCCCGTCTCACGGACTCAGCGGCGCGGATTCCGGTGTCGACACTGACCACGAGTGAAATCCCGCGCTCGTGTGCCTTCTCGATTACCTCCGGGTGCATTCCGTATCCCTCGCGAAACCGGTCCGGGATATGAAAGAACACTTTGCCGGCGGCCAGTTCAATGGTCTTGTGGAGGATGACGACCGATGTGGAGCCGTCGACGTCATAGTCGCCGTAGAGCAGAATCTTTTCTCCGCCCCGGATGGCCGTACAGAGGCGATTCACGGCCTTCGGCATATCCCGCATGAGCAGGGGGTCGTGCAGATCGGCGAGCGCGGGACGCAAATAGCGATGGGCGGACGCGGCATCGCGGTACCCGCGGTTCCAGAGGACGTGAGCTACCGGCAGGGAAACCGCCAGGCGCTCGGCAAGCGCACCGACGACGCCGGCAGGCGCCGGTTCGGGAAGCAGCCAGCG
>CAYLSS010000084.1:0-2397 GCA_964385765.1 uncultured Solibacteraceae bacterium | reverse complement strand
GGGCATCAGTGGACGAATCTAGTTCTTAGAGAAATAGCGGCCGACGTCGTCATCATCGTCAAGGTCCTCGAGCTCTTCCTCTTCGTCGGCCGTGAATTCGTTGATTTCGTCGGCGATATCGAGCAGCTCATCATACCACTCGGCCCGCCGCGTGAAGAAGTAGATCCGGCCTTGGTATTCGAAGGAGATCTCGACGGCCGAGGTGAAGCCCTCGAATACGCGAAGTTCCCCCAGCCGACGCTGGAGGTCGGCGTATTCATCGTCCGGTAGATCGGCCGCTTCGAGCTCATCCAGCGCGTCATCGATGAAATCGGGGGCCAGCTTGCGGTGGTGAAACACCAGGAGCTTGAGTCCGAGCTGCTTGGGCAGTTCGAGAAAAAGACGGAAATCCGGGTATTCGTCGGCGTCCCAGTGAATCATCGAGGACGGATCGGCGAGACGCGGAAAGCCGTGGAAAACGAGGAACTCCTGTTCTTTGAGGTATTCCTCGATTTCTGTTTTGAGAGTTTCCAGATCCCGTGTCATGAGCGCTCCGCGAGAATCAGAATATCATTTCCGTCTCTACTGGCCAATTCGCGGGCCGAGGGCGTGACAATACTCTTCGGGCCGACAAATAGCTTTTTCTTCTGTTCGATCGCTTCCCGCACATCTCTCTCACACACAAAATCGAGGATTCGGACCGGGGGATCGTCGGGCGGCGTGGGCTGTTCAGGAGCCGGCTCCGCCGCGCGAGCAGGCTCAGGAGCTTTTGGGGGAGACGTTGGGCAGGCGCACGCCGGATCGGCCGACCTCCGCATTTTGTCGGACAGGAAGCGATCCACCACCTGTGCCGCGATATTCCCAACAGCGGCCGACCTCACCGGAGCGGCAGGCGCCGGGGCTGGCGGCGGAGACACGCCGATGCCGCGGTCGCGCAGATAGCGTTCCACAACCGACTCGATGGCCGCGCGAGTCATCTCGGCGCCGGCGGCCGCGACCGGTGACGGCGCGGGAAGAGGGCTTGCAATCGCGGCCGGCTCTTCCGCCGGAACCTGCAACACGTCTTCCGCCCGGCGTACAGCCCAAGCGATGCGTTTGGTGTTGATCAGATGCTGAGGGCCGACGTTGTCACTGGTGGCGTTTCCTGCAGCCGCGCCGCAGCCGAGCGTCATCGATGGAAAGACGTTGGTCGTAATACCGACCGAACCTTGCGGCGCCGGCGTGTTTGCCAGCACACGGAACGCCGGCATCCGAAGGCCGAACTCGCGAACCCTGGCATCGTCATTCGAGAAGATCACGCAGGTATGGCCAAGGCCGCCAAACCGCAAGATCGCCTCGCAGGCATCCATGGCCGTCTCGAAGTCATGCGTGAAGTGCAACGCCAGCACGGGGGAGAGCTTTTCGCGCGACAGCGGATATTCCGGGCCAACGCCCTGGATCTCGGCGGCGATGATCCTCGTGTCCGGCGGAACGGTGAAGCCGGCCATCTCGGCGATCCGTGTGGGCGATTGTCCGACGCACTCGGCCGCGACGGTCCCGTTGGGACCAATTAGAAGCTTGCCGAGCGCCTTCGCCTCCGCTTCGTTCGCGAGATAGGCCCTGTTCTTCCGCAGCTCCTCGAGCACGCGCGGCTTGAGATCGCGGCAGGTGACGAGCGTTTGCTCGCTCGAGCACACTGTGCCGTAGTCGAAAGACTTTCCGTCAACGACTTTGGCCACCGATGCAGCCACGTCGGCGGACTTCTCGAGCAGCACCGGCACGTTGCCCGGACCCACCCCGAGCGTCGGCTTGCCGCTCGAATAGGCCGCTTTCACCAATCCATGACCGCCGGTAGCGAGGATGGTCGCCACCTTGCGATGACGCATCAGTTCCTGCGTGCTCTGCTGGGTCACGTTGCTCAGGCACTGCACGATCCCTTCGGGCCCTCCGGCACGGACCGCCGCCTGCGAGAGCAGATCGGCTGTGTAGCAGCAACAGTCCTTCGCTCTCGGATGAGGGCTGAGCACCACGGCGTTGCCGGCCTTGAGAGAGATGAGGGTCTTGAAGATGACGGTGGAGGTGGGGTTGGTCGTGGGGACGATCGCCGCTATCACTCCGACCGGGATGCCGACTTCGATGACTTTGTCATCGGGCAGTTCACGAAGCACGCCGACCGTCTTCATGCCGCGCATTTTGCGGGGCAGATAGTCGGCGTTGAGAAGGTTCTTGGCCGTCTTATCCGGCACATTCCCCATGCCGGTCTCGCGGACCGCCATGTCGGCGAGTTTGCGGGCGTAGGTCCGGCCTGCTTCGGCGGCGGCCTCGACGACGGCGTCCACCTGCTCCTGGGGGAAATTCCGGTAAGTCTGCCAGGCGGCGTAAGCGGCCTCGACCTTGGCGCGAGCCTCCTGTATCGCGATTAAGTCTTGATCCTGAAGC
>CAYLSS010000083.1:5009-9322 GCA_964385765.1 uncultured Solibacteraceae bacterium | reverse complement strand
GATGACGGAAAGCCCCTCGTGGTGGCCACCGTGATGTCCAACCTCGGACTCGAAAAGTCGCTCGACGCCCTCGGCATCCGGTTGCTGCGAACTCCGGTCGGTGACAAGTACGTTCTCGAGGAGATGCTCCGCCGCAATGCAGCGCTTGGCGGAGAGCAATCCGGCCATGTGATCTTTCGCGAGTTTGCCACCACCGGCGACGGGTTGCTCACCGCTCTGCGGCTTTTGACCGAAATGCGGGAGTCGGGGAACTCGCTGGATGAGCTGATCCGCGACCTCGAAGTTTATCCACAACTGCTGCTGAACGTTCGCGTCGCCCAAAAGCGTCCGCTCGAGGAATTGGCCGGCGTGCAGGCCGCGATTCGTGAGGCCGAGGAAACATTCGCGGGCTCCGGACGCGTCCTGGTTCGCTTCTCCGGAACCGAGCCGCTCGCCCGTGTCATGATCGAGGGCCCGGATGAAAACCAGGTCCACCTCCATTCCAACAGAATCGCCGACGCAATCCGCCGCGAGCTCGCCTCCGGAAAATAAAGACTCAACGAAACGCTTCCCGACCCGACGGGCCTCCGTGCGGCCACCACGAATTCCGTGTCGCCTACATTCGCAACACGAGCGCAAGGCCCGTCATCACCGCCAGTGCGGCCAGTAGAATCCAATACGGATTCCACCGCTTCGATTCCACCGTAGCGGGCTTCTCCGCCGACACCTTGGACGCGATCATTTCCCCGTTCTTGTTTGCCTGCCGGCTTCTCCACCAATGGTCAAGCTCGTTCTTGTAGGCGAAGACCGTACTCCGCTTCTCGTGCGCAATCCGATGGATCGGAAGCCCCTCGGACTGCTCCCAGCGCTGCACCGTCCTGACGGTGCGCCGCAGATAGTGCGAGATCTCCTTCCACGAATCCAGGCGATTCTCCGGCGTCGGGTACCGCGCCATCCGAGCATTGGCATCCGGGCCCGATCCATGCATCACGGATTGCATTTGCGGCCCACTTCCAGGTCGACCGGCAAGCTTCGCCCTCTTACCCTCTGCTTGTCCCATTTCCCTCCAGTCTTTTCTAAATACGGGTCAAGCTCAGATTCGTTCCGAGATTATCTGGCCCAGACTAGAGTACGCAATTCGACGACATCCAGCGAAATCATGGGGTCATGGCCTGATATCGCCTATCAGTTCGGACGTCGTCTGCGTACTCCGGGGCAAGAAACACTGAACACAGAGGAGGGGAAACGATGTGTCAATACAATCTGTGCTTTCGGGCTGTGGTCTTCCTGGCTGCACTGATGACGGGATCCGGCATCGCCGCGGCGTCCGCGGTACTGGAGAACAAAATCATCACGGCGAACGAATTGATCATGAGCCGCCAATTCGATAGCGCCGAGCAGATCCTCCAGGAGGCGCTCGAAACAGCCTTGGACGCGGGTCTGGCTGATGAACGGCTGGCCGCAATCTGGAGCAATCTCGGCCACCTCTACCGCCTCTCCGGCCGGCCGGAGGATGCCGGGGCATCTCTGCGAAAAGCGGTCGAACTCTATCATGAACTCGGACCGAGCGAGCAGGAAGCAAACGCTCTGGCCGCCTTTGGAGCCATTGCCCAAGATGCGGGCGACTACTTGAAGGCCGAAAATTATTACCGCCAGGCAATCCTCGTCCTGGAGCAGGTTCAGGGGACCGATTGCCCTCCATTGGCCGCGCCCTTGAGCGAACTGGCCTCAATTGAGCTGTCTCGCCGTCGCTACACCCGTGCCGAGGCCTTGCTGGAACGCGTGCTCGCCATTCAACAGAAACACCTGGGAGCGAACCACTCGAACGTTGCGAAAACCATCAACCACCTCGGAGTGGTTCGCCAACGGATAGGAGATCCGGAAGGAGCGGAAGATCTTTACCGCCGCGCCCTCGCCGCCGCCGAGCCGGACGCCCACCCGGACCAAGATCAGCTTCGCGCCGCCATTCTGCATAATCTCGGCTCGCTGCTGATTTCAGAAGGCGACTTCAAGCAAGCCGGGACCCATCTTCGTCAGGCTCTTTTCATCTGGAAGCGAACCCTCGGCGAGAGGCATCCCACCTATGCCACCGGTCTGGCCAACCTGGGTATCGTCTACTACCGCACTGGATCCCCCGAGGAAGCGGCGCGCATCATCCGGCAGGCACTCCAAATTACCCGGAATGCCCTGGGACCGGATCACGCCGAGGTGGGACATATGCTGGCCAACTACGCGGTGGTTCTGCGCGAGTTGGATCGGAACCGGGACGCCAGGCTGGCCCAACGGCGCTCGAGCGACATCCTGGAGCGCCACGCCGGCGCGAATATGCTGGGCGCCACCATTCATATCAGCGATTTGACTGCCCGGCGGAATTGAGAGGAATGTCCGGCGGGAGGGATCCCGGTCTCTCCCGCCGGGCAAGTCATGATCCCGCACTTCCGGGATCGCCTGCGGCTATCATGTGTTCATGGTGATCCGCACGGTAATGCTCTCTATGATTCTGGCCGCGGCCCTCGGGGCCCAGCAACAGCCCCTGCCCGGCGCGGACTGGATCTCGTTGTTCAACGGAAAAGACCTCTCGGGCTGGGTGGAAGTCGGAGAAGAGAAGTGGATGGTCGAAGACGGAACCATTCACGGAATCGCAGTCACCGATGCCTACGGCTACCTGCAGACCGAAAAGAAGTACACCGATTTCCATCTCGGCATCCGCTTCAGGTGTGAGGGGAATGGAAACAGCGGCCTCTTCTTCCACGTCGACTTCAAGCCGGGAACGCCGAACGTCTCGCAAGGCCTCCAGTTCGAGATCGACTGCCAGGTGAACCGTCATACGGCCGGCATCTACGGAGACGGGCGCGCCTGGGTCGTATGGCCGGCGCCGGAGAAGGAAACCGTTGTCCGGCAGGACGACTGGAACGAGATGCAGGTCCGTGTCGCGGGAAATCGTTACGTCGCCCGCCTGAACGGTGTGGAGATGATCGACTTCACCGATCCCAAGCCGAAGTCGTTCGACGGGTACATCGCCTTGCAGTTGCACTCCGGCGGCGACGGCAACATGCGCTTCAAGGACATCTACATTCGCGACCTTCGCAAGAAATAGGCGCCGCCAATGCCGGTGCGTCTCTACTATTGCGACCATCACGAGATCCCGCTGCCGGCCGGGCACAAGTTCCCCATCCGCAAGTACCGCCTGCTGCGGCAAGCGCTCGAGCGCGAACCGGGAATCAAGTTGGCGCCGGCGGAGTTGATTGAGCGGGACGACATCGAACGCGTGCACGAACGCGACTACGTAGCCTCGTTTCTCAAGGGCATGCTCGATCCGGCGATGATGCGGCAGATCGGCTTCCCCTGGTCGGAACAGCTCGTGAGGCGGACCCTGGCATCGGCCGGCGGCACCGTACAGGCCGGCTTCGATGCGCTTGAACTCGGCTTCGGCGGCAACCTCGCCGGCGGCACTCACCATGCTTTCGCCGATTTTGGCGCGGGCTTCTGCATCTTTAACGACATCGCGATCGCCGCCCGGCGACTGATAGACGAGGCCCGGGTCGAGCGAGCCGCCGTCATCGATCTCGATGTCCACCAGGGCGATGGCACGGCCCTCATCTTCCGCGACGATCCAAATGTGCTGACGGTCTCCATCCACGGCGCCAACAACTTTCCGTTTCGAAAACAGGAAAGCAAGCTGGACATCCCGCTGCCCGATGGAACCGGCGATGACGAGTACCTGGACGTGGTTCGCTCCGTCCTGCCGCGCGTGATAGAATTCTCCCCCGGAATCGTCTTTTTTCAGTCCGGTGTGGACGGCCTGCGCGTCGACTCCCTCGGCCGCCTGTCGCTAACTCACGCAGGACTCGCCAGGCGCGACCGGTTGGTGTTCGAAGCATGCCGCGGCGCCCGTATCCCCGTGGTCACAACGCTCGGCGGCGGCTACGCCGACCCCATCGAAGAAACGGTCGAAGCCCACGCCAACACCTTCCGCACCGCTACTGCTGTCTTCAATGCACCACCGTAGCTCCCCTTCCAGGCTTGCCATGGCGGCGAGCCACGCGGCATTTCGCGCCAGCCGGGGGGCTTTCAGATTCGCGGGATTGCTTCCAACGCCGTTTCAAGCTGGTCGACGCGATGCCGCCAACTGTTCCCGGCCACGAAGGCGCGGCGCCGCCGAACAGCGTCCGGCTGCTTGCCAGTGGCCACCGCTTCTTCCAACAGCCGGAAAGATTTCTCCAGGTGCGATACACGTGTAGTGCGTGGCGTGCGCGGCTCTCTGTGGGAGGCCCCCGGCTCGCGCTACGATCATTCACGTGGAAACCATCACCGGCATCCATTCCGTTCGCGAA
>CAYLSS010000083.1:0-4999 GCA_964385765.1 uncultured Solibacteraceae bacterium | reverse complement strand
GTGCGCGGCGCCGGCGGGCAGAGACTTCAGGAGATCATCGAGTTGTGCCGCCGGAAGCGCATCTCCCTGCGATTCGAAGAACGCCGCGCGCTTGACCAGTTGGCCAGGGCGGGGAACCACCAGGGGGTTGTCGCCGTCGGCGCTCCCCAGCGCTATGCGTCCCTCGAAGGCCTGGACGGCGCCCGAATGGTCGTGGCGCTCGATGGCGTGGAAGATCCCCACAACCTTGGCGCGGTGATTCGTACCGTCAATGCCGCCGGGGCCGATGGCGTCATCGTCCCGGAGCGGAGAGCGGCGGGCCTCACCGAAACCGTCGACCGGGCGGCGGCCGGCGCGCTGGCCCACGTGCCCGTCGTCAAAACCGTGAACCTCTCCCGCGCCCTGGACCGCCTGAAGGACAAGGGCTTCTGGGTCTACGGCCTCGATGAGCGGGGGGAGGTGGACTATGACCAGGTCGGATACACCCCGCCCTCCGTGCTGGTGCTGGGCAGCGAAGGCAAGGGACTGCACCAAAGCGTCCGCAAGCGGTGCGACTTTCTGATGCGGATTCCCATGGCGGGCGCCATCTCGTCGCTCAACGTATCGGTCGCCGCGGGGGTAGCGCTGTTCGACTGGCGCAGGCGCTGCCGCGAAGCACAGTAGAATCGTCCTATGGTCCGTCCACTGCGGTTTCTGCCAGTCCTGCTGCTGGCGGCTCTGACATGGTCCATACACGCGGCGCAGCCCGTGCGGGCGCGACATGGTATGGTCGTGGCTCAGGAGCCGCTCGCCGCCGCCGTTGGCATGGACGTTCTGCGAAATGGCGGCAACGCGATTGACGCCGCCGTGGCCGTGGGTTTCGCACTCGCGGTTACTCATCCGGCCGCCGGCAATATCGGTGGCGGCGGTTTCCTGCTCGCTCGTCTCGCCGATGGCGCCGCCGTTTTCCTCGACTTTCGGGAACGCGCGCCCGCGGCCGCTCATCGCGACATGTATCTCAATGACTCCGGAGAGCTGACCGATGAGAGCATTGTCGGGTGGCGCGCCTCCGGAGTGCCGGGCACGGTGAAGGGCCTCGAGACGGCTCACCGGCGCTACGGCGCCCGCGAATGGAAGGAACTGCTCGCGCCCGCCATCCGCCTCGCCGGCCGCGGTTTTCCCATCTCCTGGTCCCTCGCGCGTTCGCTGCAATCTTCCGCCCGCCTCGGTAAGTTCCCCGAGTCGCGCCGCATCTTCCTCCGCGGCGGTGAAGGCTATGAGCCGGGCGATGTCCTGATCCAGCCCGATCTCGCCCGGACACTGGAACGCATCGCCGAACACGGATCCAGGGACTTCTATCGCGGCGAAACCGCTCGCCGGCTAGCCGCGGCCATGTCGGAGCATGGAGGGCTGATCACCCTCGATGATCTCGCCGCGTATGAAGCAGTTTCGCGCGAGCCTCTGCGCGGCTCCTTCAGGGGCCATGCCGTGCTCACTGCTCCGCCGCCTAGCTCGGGCGGCGTCGGGATCCTGCAGATGCTCGGGATGCTCGAGGGTTCGGTCTATGAGGAGTCTGGCGCCGGCTCGGCCGCGACAATCCACTACGTCGCCGAGGTCATGCGCCGTTTCTATGCCGACCGCAGCGAGTTCCTCGCCGATCCCGGCTTCTACAACGTCCCGTTAGACCGCCTGCTCAGTCCTTCTTACATCCGCGAGCGGCGCCGAACCATCCGGCCCGACCGCGCCTCGTCCAGCGCGAAGATCGGACCCACCGCCGCAGCCCTGCCCGAAAGCTCCGAGACCACGCATTTCTCGATCATCGACGCCGGCCGGAATGCGGTCGCCCTCACCTATACCATCAACGGCAGCTTCGGCTCCGGTGTCACCGTCCCCGGACTCGGCTTCCTGCTCAACAATGAAATGGACGATTTCTCGGCCAAGCCCGGCGAGCCTAACATGTTCGGGCTTGTGCAGGGCGAGGCCAACCGGATCGAGCCGGGTAAGCGACCCCTGTCGTCGATGACGCCCACCATCCTTCTGCGCGACGACCGGCCGTTTCTCGTGCTCGGCGCCCCCGGCGGTTCCCGCATCATCAATGGAGTCCTTCAGGTCATTCTGAACATCCTCGATTTTGGGATGAATGTTCAGGACGCTGTGAATCGCCCGCGCTTCCACCACCAATGGAAGCCGGACAAGCTATTCATGGAAGACGGCTTCTCTCCGGATACGATCGAATTGCTCCGCCGCTTCGGTCACGACATCGAATCGATTGGGGGTGTTGCCCAAGTGGAAGCCATCCTCTACGATGGCGTATGGCTCCAGGGGGCCGCTGACAACCGCGGAACGGGCAAAGCCGCCGGTTACTGACGAGACTTCAAATGCGTAAATTCATCTCGACTCATCTCTTTGTCAACCATCGATTGACCACCGTGCGTCTGGACCGGATCTGGGAGGTCGGCATCCCGGCGGTCGAGATCTTCTGCGCCCGGCAGCATCTCGACTACCGTGACCAGGCCCAGATCAACGAGCTCGCCCACTGGTTTCGCGATGCCGACCTCGAGCTTTGGAGCCTCCACGCTCCGATGTATTCCGACGATGTCTGGGGACGCTCCGGGCCCAATGCCCAGATCACCATCACCCACACGTCGAAGCCCAAGCGCATCGATTCCATCGATGAAATCAAACGCGCCGTCGAGATTGCCGAGAAGATCCCGTTCCGCTACCTGATCCAGCACGTCGGCGTCAGCGGCGAGGAGTGGGACGAGCACAAACTGGAAGCCGCTTTCACTGCTCTCGAGGACATCAAGGTGTTCGCCGGCCAGCGCGGCGTGGAGGTGTTGCTCGAGAACATCCCGAATTCCTTCTCGACTTCTGACCGCCTCAACTACTTCATGGCCACGACTCACCTGGATCTGAACTACTGCTTCGACGTCGGTCATGCCCACCTCACCGAAGGAATCCAGACGGCTTACGAGGGCATGAAAGACCGTATCCGTTCAACCCATATCCACGACAACGATGGCGTCAGCGACAGCCACCTTTTTCCCACCATGAACGAAAAGGGAACCATCGAGTGGAAAGCGGCCATGGACCTGTTGCAGTCCCGTGACGATCAGTATCCGCTCCTACTGGAGCTCCGGGAGGTGGAGGGCATGGAGAAGCCCTTTATCTCCGCCATGGAGGTCTTTGAGAAGCTGGAGAATCTATAGATGAAGAGAATTACAATTGCCGAAGCCAGCGCCCATGTCGGCGAGAGCGTGCAGATTCCCGGCTGGCTCTACAATCTTCGGCGCTCCGGCAAAATCCTGTTCCCCCAACTCCGCGACGGCAGCGGCATCATGCAGTGCGTGGCCGTGAAGAAGCTCCTTCCGGAGGACGTGTTTCAAACACTGCGACACCTGACACAGGAATCCTCCCTCGTCGTGACCGGTAAGATCCGGGCCGAAGAGCGTGCTCCAGGCGGCTATGAGATGGACGTCGAAGGCGTCGAGGTGCTGCAGAAAGTGCCGGAAGACAACCCGTATCCCATCACGCCGAAGGAACACGGCATCGAGTTCCTGATGGACCACCGGCACCTGTGGCTCCGGAGCCGCCGCCAACATGCCATCATTCGCGTCAGGCATGAAGTAATTCGGGCCGTTCGCGACTACCTCGATTCGCACGGCTTCACGCTCGTGGATACACCGATCTTCACTCCGGCTGCCTGCGAGGGAACAACAACATTGTTTCCAGTCCAGTACTTCGAGGATGAAACGCTTTATCTGACACAGTCCGGGCAGCTCTACAATGAAGCCACCGCCGCCGCCTTTGGCAAGACCTATTGCTTCGGCCCCACCTTCCGGGCGGAGAAATCGAAAACCCGGCGCCACCTGACCGAATTTTGGATGGTGGAGCCGGAGATGGCCTTCGCCACGCTCGACGACATCAAGCAGGTGGCCGAGGAGATGGTGATCTTCGCCGTCCAGCGGGTGCTCGAGAACCGCCGTCCGGAGCTTGCGGTCCTCGAGCGGGATGTCACCCGGCTGGAATCCGTTCAGGCCCCATTCCCGCGGATCTCCTATGACGAGGCCGTCGCGCTCCTGCGGGGGAAGGGCAGCGAAATCCAGTGGGGCGATGACTTCGGTGGTCCGGACGAGACGATCATCGGAGAACACTATGATCGCCCGGTGATGATTGACCGGTATCCGGCCGCGGCGAAGGGGTTCTACTTCGAGCCGGCGCCCGAACGCCCGGATGTGGTGCTCGGCGTCGACTTCATCGCCCCGGAAGGCTACGGCGAGATCGTCGGGGGCGGCCAGCGCATCCACGATCTAGATCTGCTGCTCAGACGGCTCGAAGAGTACAACCTGCCGAAGGAAGACTTCGACTGGTACATCGACCTTCGCCGCTATGGCTCCGTCCCGCACAGCGGTTTCGGCATGGGCATCGAGCGCTTCGTCGCCTGGATGTGCGGTATTGACCACGTTCGTGAGACGATCGCCTTCCCGAGAATGCTGTACCGCACGCGACCGTAGCACCCCCTGTTCCGCAATCACCACGCGCTGCTGTCGCACCTTAGTCTCCAGCCGGCCGGCGCCCGGCCCGAAGCGAAAAGCAACAGCAGGACACCGCAGCAGAACCAACAGACCGAAATAGCGAGGTTACTCCGCTGCCAGGCCCACAAAAAAGCCCAGGTACAGCAAGTAGCCGAGGGCCATTCCACTGACCCGCAAACCGCCGAGGTCCACGGACAGGGAAGCCGCCGCGAGCCCCAGGGCAGGCGCCCCCCGCGGCTGCGGCTCAGTTTTAGCGCTAAGCCATGGGAGGTGGCGGATTCGAGATTCCCGGAGGCGGAGCGCTACGCGGCGACGGGTGCGCGGCCCAGGACCTGTTCGAGCACATCGTAGGCGACGACCCCGTTCCAGCGATGAGGGCCGTCAAAACGGTCGATGTACAGCTTGTCGATTGCACCCAGGGCCTTGTAGGCCGGGCGGATGCGCTCGAGCGCCGGCTCGATCCAGTCCTTCACCATCAGTGGATCCTGACTGCCGATCTCCCAGAC
>CAYLSS010000082.1:0-9336 GCA_964385765.1 uncultured Solibacteraceae bacterium | reverse complement strand
ACACCCGAGTTCAAGCAGATGGTGAGCTCGGTCACCAACATCTACGATGCCACCCTGGATCTGTTTCCCGACCCCAACCAGCCGTATGATTCGGGAGCTATCACCGGAGACTGGATCGGTTCGGGCAGTGAGCGGGCCGACGACGACCACGTCGTGGCTCGAGGCGATGTCCACGTCACCGACAGCCTGATCCTGTCTAGCCGCTACACGCGCGGCCGTCCCATCCGGTTCATCCCCCGCGTCGTTCCGGTTAACTTCCGCTCTTGGGAAGGCACGATCGAGCAGGGCAATATCCGCGCCACGTATGTCCGGCCCACCATGACATTCGAGACCCGGTTCGGCGTGAACTATAACGAGGTCCCCCGGATCGACAACTTCTTCACTCTTTTTGATGAGGATCCCACGCGGTACAACGGCATTCGCGGTCTCGGCTTCAGCGTCGACGGCGAACTCAATGCGCGCGAGGGCTGGTCGTACTCCATCGAAGAGGTGGCAGGCATGGTGTCGGGCAAGCATTCACTAAAGTTCGGTGGCATCTTCATGAGAACCAGCGGCCGCCGCGACAACGAGGAGGCGCCTGTGGTTCAGTACGCGGACGTCGACGATCTGCTGGCGAACATTCCCAGCGGCCGCCAGGTGACCATGGGCGTGTCGCCTTATCTGGCCAGCTTCAATACGATTGGCCTGTTCATTCAGGACGACTTCCGGGTCAGCTCTCGGCTTATGCTCAATCTCGGCGTCCGCTGGGACAAGTACACGGTGCCCAAGGAGAGAGATGACCGGTTGTTCAACCGGGCCCAGCCGTTCGGCTTCGGCCCCTTCGTCGACCCCGACCAGATCTGGGAGGGCAGCAACACCAACTTCTCGCCGCGCATCGGCTTCGCCTACGGCGTCGGCCAGGACCGCAAGACCGTGATTCGCGGCGGCGCAGGGAAACTCTTCAATCCGCGTCCCCTTTTCGGCGGCCCTGTCGACCTTGCGCGTGACGCCGTGGACGAACCGTTCCGCGTCGAGTTCAGCCGCCAGGACGCGCTGGACAACCCGGACATCTTCACCTGGCCGATCTCCAACGACACGGTGCGGGCGTTCAGCAAGGGCGGCGAGGGTCTGGAAAGCGGAACCGCCATCAACACCGATTTCCCGTACCCGTTCAGCTACCAGTGGAACCTGTGGGTGCAGCGGCAGATCTCGCGAGACCTCGTCTTCGAGACCGGCTACGTCGGCACCGCCGGCAGGAACCTAATGATGGTTCGTTTCGCCAACCAGCCTGACCGCATCACCGGCATCCGGCCGAATCCCAACTTCGCCGAGTTCCGCTATCGCGACGCCAGCGAACGCACCATCTATCACTCCTGGCAGAGTTCCCTCAATAAACGGTTTCAGCGGGGCTTTTCCGTGGGCGCTGCCTATACCTGGGCCAGCGCCTACTCCTACACTGATGACGGCGGTCTGCTGCTGCCGGCCGCACCGCAAGACTTCAACAACGTGCGGATCGAAAAGGCGCCGTTCGACACGTTCCAGCAGCATCGCTTCACCAGCAATTTCGTCTACGAACTGCCCTTCGCGAAGTTCATGGGCAACCCGGGCCTGGCCATGCAGAATATCCTGGGCGGCTGGCAGGTGGCGGGCTTCTTCACCGCCACCACGGGCCAGCCGGAGAACATCGAGCAGGACACGGCGCTGCCGTCCAGCCGGCCGGACTTCGTCGGCAGCGGAGACCCGGTGTTCAGCAACTACCAGGACACGCTTGTCTTCCTTGACCGGAGCGCCTTCGCCCCTGTCCCGCTGGGCGAAACGAGCGGCATTCCCATTCGACCCGGCAACGTGGGTCGAAACGCCGTCTATGGTCCTGGCCTGTGGAACCTCGATCTTTCGTTGTCCAAGCGTTTCGCCCTCGGCGAAGACATGGGGGTAAAGTTCGACGCCCAGATGCTCAACGCCTTCAACCACACCAACCTCAGCAACCTGGAGACCGACATCACCAGCGGTCGCTTCGGGCGGCTGCGCGGCACGCGCGGCGCCCGGGTGATTCAGTTGGGCCTGCGGTTCGAGTTCTAACGGCCCAACCATCATTCGCATCACGCAGAGGGGATGCCGCTGGCGCCCCTCTTGCTTCATAATCGGAACCGAACATGACTACCCGACGATCCTTTCTCCAAAGCCTCGCCGCCCTTCCCGCGCTGCGTGCCGCGGCGCAAACCGGCAAGATGAACGTTCTCTTCATGGTCTCCGACGACATGAACAACGACCTCGGCTGCTACGGGCACCCGGTCGTAAAGAGCCCCCACCTGGACCGGCTCGCCTCGCGCGGCGTCATCTTCGATAACGCTTACTGCCAGTTCCCCGTCTGCCAGCCATCGCGCGCCTCGTTCCTAAGCGGGCGGCGGCCGGAAACCACTCGCGTCTGGACGCTCAAGACGCCGACCCGGGCGCACATGGAGGATGTGGTCTTCCTGCCTCAGCACTTCCGCAACAACGGCTACTTCACGGTGATGTCGGGCAAGATCTACCATACAGGCGACCATTCGGAGGACCCGCGCTCCTGGGACGTGGAGCACCGCGAGTTCGGCAAGAAACCACCCGAGGATTCGCTGATCAAGTACGTAGAGGCCGCCGGTCCCAGTGAGCATACGTTCAACCTCGGCGTCATGAAGACGCCGGACGCGGAGACGCCCGACGGCATCGTGGCACGCCGCGGCGTCGAATACATGGAAAAGTGTGTCCGCGAAGGGAAGTCGTTCTTCCTCGGCGCCGGGTTCCGCCGACCGCACGCTCCCTACGCCGTGCCGAAGAAATACTTCGACATGTACCCGCCCAACGAGATCCCGCTGCCCGACACGCCGTTGTCACACTTCGACAAGCTGCTGCCGGCCGCGGTGGCCTACAAGCCGCCCGAGATCCCGATGGACAAGTGGACGGTGCGCGAATTCATGTCGGCCTACTACGCCTGCAACTCCTACGTGGACGCGCAAGTGGGCGTGCTGCTCAACGCGATGGATCGGCTGAACCTCTGGAAGAACACCGTCGTGATGTTCATCGGGGACCACGGCTACCATATCCACGACCATGGTGGTTTGTGGCACAAGCTCACTCTCTTCGAGCAGAGCGCCCGCGCGCCCATGATGCTCTATGCGCCCGGCCAAGCCGGCAACGGAGAACGTTGCGGAGGGCTTGTGGAGTTCGTGGATCTCTATCCCACGCTCGCCGACCTTTGCGGGCTGCCCGATCCAGAGGGCATCGAGGGTACGAGCTTTAAGCCCCTGCTCGCAAGCCCCGAGCGCGAGTGGAAACGCGCGGCCTTCACCATGGTCTGCCGGGACGACTACACCGACGGCATGACGGAGGAGCCAACCTACTTCGGCAAGAGCGTGCGCACGCCCCAATGGCGCTACACCGAGTGGGACGAGGGCAGAAAAGGCATCGAGCTTTACGACCACGAAACGGACCCCAACGAGCTGAACAACATCGCTGAGAAGCCCGGCAACGCGCCCGTCGTCAAAGAGTTGCGCGAGCTTCTGCGGCAAGGCTGGAAGGCGGCGCTGCCGCCCGACATGAGCAGCGGAGGATAACATGACCAGACGATTCTTCCTTTCCCAGGCGGGCGCGGCGGCGCTGGCGGCGCAGTCGCCAAACGATCAAGTGTCCATGGCCGTGATTGGCGTGGGAGGCCGCGGCAGCGGCCTCACCAAACAGTTGGTCAAGTCGCCGAAGGCGCGCGTGGTCGCGCTCTGCGACATCAACCAGGAGAAAATGGAGCGCAACGGCGCGGTGGTGAAGCGGGAGACCGGCAAAACTCCCGTGCTCGAAAGCGATTTCCGCCGTGTGCTCGACATGAAGGACGTGGACGCCGTCGCCCTCGCCACCCCGCATCACTGGCACGCCGTTATCGCCGTCCGCGCCATGCAGGCCGGCAAGGACGTCTACGTCGAGAAGCCGGCCAGCCACGTCTTCCGCGAGGGACGGCTGCTCGTCGAGGCGGCGAAGAAGTACAACCGCATCGCCCAGCACGGTACGCAGATGCGCTCGTCGGACACCATCAAGGAGGCGCAAAAAGTCATCGACTCCGGCATTCTCGGCGCGATCAAGATGGCGAAGGCGTGGAACTGCCAGAAGCGTTCGCACCCGCAACCGGCGTCGAACTCGAGCGTCCCCCCGGGCGTCGATTACGACATGTGGCTCGGGCCCGCGCCGAAAATCCCCTTCAACGAGAACCGCTTCGAGTACAACTGGCACTTCTATCCCGAGTACGGCAACGGCGACATCGGCGGCGACGGCATCCACGACATCGACCTCGCGCGCTGGGGCTTGGGCGTGAAGGTCCACCCCAACCGCATCACCGCCCACGGCAGCCGCATCGCGCTCGAAGGCGAACGGCAGTTTCCGGACAACATGATGGTCGCCTACCAGTACGACGACGATGACAAGGTGCTCATCTACGAGGACCGCATCTGGACCCCCTACGGGCAGCACGGCGTCGACAGCGGCGACGCCGTCTACGGCACCGAGGGCTATATGCTGATTTCGCGCCGCGGCTGGTTCCGCACCTACATCGGCAAGGACGAAGAAGAGGGCCCAGCGATGAAGGGCAACGGCGGCTGGCCGCAGCACCTGGAGAACTTCCTCGAGTGCGTGCGGACGCGCAAGCAGCCGAACGCCCCGATGGAGGTGGCGCATCTCTCCTGCGGGCTGGTGCATTTGGGCAACATCGCTTACCGCGTTGGCCGCATCCTCCACTTCGATCCGAAGCGGGAGATTTTCCCCGACGACGCCGAGGCAACCGCGCGCCTGACCAAGGAATACCGAGAGCCGTGGTCCATTCCCGATCCTGTGTAGCACTGCTGGCGCTCTGCCTGAGCGCGGCGGCGGAGCCGTTCGAGCAAGCCGAACAAAACGCCCGCCTGTTCGATGAGATGGCAGGCCGGATGCACCGCCACATGATGGCGTGGCTGGAGCACGCCGATCCGCGCACCTCGCTCATCCCGAACACGCTTCCCGGCGGGCGGCCCGGCCGCGGCCGCGAGCCCGGCGCGCAGCGCGTTTACGAGCCGCACAACTCGGGCGCGGATCTTTACCCCTACCTGATCCTGACGGCTGACCTGACAGCGCCCGAACTGGTCAACGGCAAGCTCCTCGAAATGCTGCGCGCCGAGGTGCGCCACACGACCGTGCTCGATTCGGTTCCGGCCAGCCGGCTCAACCTCGATACCGGCGAGCTCTCCGAAGCAAGCCTCTTCTCCGGCAGCGAGTACGCCAAGGACGGTCTGGTGCCGGTCTTCGAGTATCTCGGCCGAACGCCCTGGTATGACCGCATGGCCAGCCTTGCGCTCGACCTGATGGAGCACGCGCCCGTCAAGACCCGGTACGGCGCTCTGCCGAGCGAGGAAAGCGAGGTCAACGGCAACATGCTGCAGGTGCTGACACGCCTCGCGTCCGCCACCGGCGAGCCGCGCTACCTCGAGCTCGCCCGCCGCATCGGCGACGCCTACGTCGAAGAGGTGCTTCCGGGCAACCACGGCCTGCCACCCGTGAAGTGGGATTTCGCCGAGCACAAAGGCGACGGCCAATGCCGCCTGCGCAACCACGGAAATGAGCTGATCAGCGGCCTCTCGCTGCTCTACGCCCTGGACCCGGCGCCCCGCTACGAGCCTGTCCTGCGGCGCATGTTTGACCGCATCCTCGAATCCGCCAACCCGCACGGGATGCTATACAACAACATCGACAGTGAGACGCTGGAGCCAGCCGGGGAACTGGGTGACCAACTCGCCGACACCTGGGGCTACGTCTACACCGCCATCTACTCCTTCTATCAGGCCACCGGAGACGAGCGTTTCCGCGACGCAGTCCGCCACGTCCTGAGCAACCTGCCGAAGTACCGTGATGTTGACTGGGGAGATCGCGGTTCGGTCAATGGCTACACGGATACCATCGAGAGCGCGCTCTATCTACTGTCACGCGAGCCGGACTCTGCCGCGTTCGATTGGGTGGATACGGAGATTCAAGCAATGAATCGGGCCCAACAACCGAATGGTTTGGTGGAGCATTGGTATGGAGACGGGAACTTCAACAGGACGCTCCAAATGTATATTCTGTGGAAGAGCAAGGGTGTGAGGCCGGAGGTATGGGAACGCGGAGTGGGCGTGGGCGCCGTACGACGCGGCGAGTCGCTCTACCTGGCGATTCAGGCCAATTCCGGCTGGGAGGGCAGAATCCGGTTTGACTTCGAACCTCATCGCAACCACCTGAATTTTCAGAAGAACTACGCCCGGCTGAACGAATTCCCGGAGTGGTACTCCATCCGGCCGGACCGCCTCTACACGGTTCACCGCGCAGACCGGAGCAGTTCCACAATCTACCTTGGCTCTGAGTTGATCGAAGGGATCCAACTGTCTGCAGGCCGCTGGATTGTGGCTCCGGCTGGCGACCCTCCATACGCAACAAGGTCCATCCGGAGCGCC
Organism: uncultured Solibacteraceae bacterium; assembly: GCA_964385765.1. Lineage (GTDB taxonomy): Bacteria > Acidobacteriota > Terriglobia > Bryobacterales > Bryobacteraceae > CAWELS01. Next base: position 2,881 of record CAYLSS010000082.1, on the reverse strand, counting down.
ACCGCAAGGGAGAATTGATACGCTACCGCTCAGGTTTTGAGAGTCCTGAAAAGAGAAGAGGTTCTCGCCGGTGGCAATTGGGGTGGCTGAACTGGCGGACACTTCAGCGAGGAGTTGGTAGTCCAGAGGGTCGACGGGTTCCTCGCACCACTTCCAGACCATATGGCGCCATCGTGTCCGCGTACGCCAACGCTGTCTCCCGGTCGAACCTTCCGTTGGCGTCAACGGCAAGCGAAGCGCCGTTGCCTACTACCTCTAATGCGGCTTCGATGCGCAACACATCATCCCCAACAGACGCACCCCCAATCTTCATCTTCACGTCGGATCTCAGAGCGGATCGATACAGCCTGGTCTCTGATCTCAACGATTCTCACGGTCCGCGGTCCTCCGACATCCCCTCTGCGAAATCCGTTTCCTCTATCACCCTGCCGTCACGATTCCACCGGTACGCCCGTCCCTCCGCCTTACCATCCTTCCAACTGGATTGCGACTTCTTCTCACCGCCGGACCAGTAGCGCGTGAACACACTCACTCCATTCGGTTGATGCTCCCACGCCCAGGAGCGCTCACCTGCACGAGACCACAGGATCTCGGCTCCGGTTTTGCGGCCCAACCGATAGGTCACTTCGTATTGCGGCGAGCCCCCTTCGAAGTAAGCTGTTTGCTTGCCGTCAAGCAGATAGCGTCCGTCGGGCATCATGACACCCGACCACTTGGCGCGTGTGGCGCCGCCAGGGTAAGCCTCGACATCTGTGAAAGGCTGTGCTGCCGCTGTGGCGACAGCACTACCTTCGGCCGCTTCACTCAGAATCCAAGCCTCATTCATTTCGAAGTGAAGCGACGGATGGTTCATCGTGGTCAGAAGGTGGATTACGCCATTGGGAGCCGGTTGCGCCACCGCGTAGCCGATCGTCGGATGCGGATTCTTTCGGAGTGACCAGTACTCTCGATCCTTGTGGTGAAGTACACGGGACTCGTGCGGTGTGGCGCCCGGCAGTTCCTTGATTCGCCAACTCTTTCCTTCATCCGACGAGAGGGCCACATAGGAGCCCCTCCGGGAGACGCCGGGAGGCGCCTCGCCGTTGATGTCCTGAAAATCGCCCGCGAAGAAAAGCCTACCGCTGGCGAGTCGCACCGCGGTTGGCCGTTGGTTCGAGCCGAGCGCCGCAAACGGTGTCTTTCGCTTTTCCTCAAAGGTGGCTCCCCGGTCTTTCGAGACGACTTGGGGCATGTAGCCGTCGACATCTGTGTTCTTTCCGCCAAGCGCGAGGATGGAATCGTCTTTCAGCATTACAAACGCGGAATGCCGCCCAGCCGAGCGGCCTCCCGTATCCCGCCAGGTTGTGCCGTTGTCATCGCTGGCCCAGAGCAGCGAACTCCCGCCGACCGCGTCGCTGGACAGATAGATAGTGCCGGCTCCATCGCGAAACACCGTGTTGACTGGCTGTTCGGTGTACCCGGCGGTCTCTCCCACAATCTCAGGGAACCAGAACGGACTCCAGGTTGCGCCGCCGTCTTTCGACGTTTGCATGCGAAACGGCATGCCTCCCAGGTAGCGGCCTCCGCTGAAGCTCCAAAGCTGCTCTCCGTCATACCAGAGGAGCGAACTCTGATCATTGACGTCGCCAAAATCATAGAATCGGCTCGGTGGGTCCCACTCGTTGCTACCGAACCTCAACCGGGTGGCAAGGAAAGAGACATCGGGCCAGTACTCCGTGCTCGGCGAAGTTGCCGAAAAGAACACCGCTAACAAGTCGCCGTTCGGACAAACGACCAGTCCGGGCGCGTGGTTGTGGCCGTGCATCATCGGGTGAAGTCCTGCCGCCGTGATCTCTTCCGCGGATGCATTTTCCGGAGGGATTAACAAGACCTCCCGCTGGCGGAAATGTGGCCGATCCACCGGAGGACCTTTCATCAGATGGGGATTGCTTTGCCGCACCGCCACTCGATGAAGTGGCGGTTCAACGGCCAGCGGCTCCGTATCCGGCCATTCTGCCTGCACTACCCGGAAGCCGATCGGAACGTCTCCTCGCAGGGTGGGGGCCAGGCTGGCGCGGTTTGCCGAGCGGCGGTAGTAAGGCAAGGTTCCCGAAAAATGCTGCTCGTCACTGGCCCGCTGAATACCACCTCCTCGGACCACGCGGGCGTGGCCGGACTCTGGTCCTACAGGATCGGTTTGCGGCTGATCCGGGTAGTCGCCGTACCAGTCATGAACCCACTCCAGCGGATCTTCGTGCATGCCCGAGAGCCCCCACGCGTTCTGTGAGCCAGGCTTTGGCAGGCTATCGCCCGAGGAGAACCAGGAGCGAGTGCCTGCCCGCGCTGCATATTCCCACTCGGCCTCGGTAGGCAACCGGTATGTTTTTCCTTCGTTCTTGCTGAGCCATTCACAGAAAGCAACTGCGTCCTGCCAGCTCATGCCGGTCGCGGCTCCATGGTCTGGGTCGAATCTCCTATACTGCTCGCTAGTGACTTCAGTCGCCGACATGTAGAAACCGCGCGTCACACTCACCAGGTGTGCGGGATGTTCATCCCAGTCCCCGTTGTGGAAAAGCGAAGGCCCACCGAGTCGATCCGGCGGCGTCGCATTCAGCGCTCCCATCTCGAACTCACCTGGCGGAACCCAAACCAAACGCATTCCCATTGAGTTCACAACCGTTCGCTCGGGGCCGGAGCACCCGAACGCCAGGAGCGCTGTCACCAGCAAGAATCTCACGGAGTTTTCAGAAGAGATCAAAACGCGCTTCCTCCCGCTCGATGTAGTCGATCAGCCACTTGCCGTGGCGCTCGTGGAACTCGTCATAGCTGGCTTCCGGCCGCCGGGTCTTCGCATTTCGAAAGAGCCCACGCTCGTAGAACAAACGTTTATAAAAATGAATCG
>CAYLSS010000081.1:0-9465 GCA_964385765.1 uncultured Solibacteraceae bacterium | reverse complement strand
GAACGGCTCGAGCCGGTCAGCGAGCGCGGTTAACTCGCCGGCAAACCGCTTCCAGCCTCCGCGGTCTTGGATTGGTAGCCGGGAACGATCAGCAGCGAGACACCCAGCTCTTGCTGGAATTCAACTGTCTTATCGAACTCCTCGCTCAACAGCTTGTAGGCGACGTGAGAGCTTGTGGCCGCGAGGCCCAGGTCATCGATGATCTTTCTGAGATCCTTCGCCGACCAGTGGAAGTAATCACCGAACTCAACACCTTCATAGCCCATCTTGGCTACAGCCGCGAGGGAGCCGGGAAAGTCTTTCTCGCATTCCCGGCGGATCGACCAGAGCTCCAGCGCCACGGGCACTCTCTTTCTTGCGACCAGCGGCGCCACGGCAAGACTGGCGGCCGATCGCGAGAAGTCGCGTCGTGTCCACGTCATTCCAGAATTCCTTTCCCGCGAAAGATCGTTCGAAAGTCCAGTATAGTGGCGAACGGATTCCATTGGCCATGCAAACAGACAGTACTTGAGCGCAGAGAAGCTGCCGGCGGCGGGAGTACCGAGGGTGGGCGGCTACCGCTGGCGCTTGCCTAATACCTGGCCGATGGCATCGGTGGGCTTAGACAAGATTGCATCGAGGCCGCAAACGGCCAATATGAAGCCGCCGAGAGCGGTTCCGGCGATTGGGAAGGGCGCCCCAACGACCAGGCCGCCAATCACGCCTTTCATCAAACTAGTGCCCCAAGAGTCCTTGGCGAACAGGCGCTGCACCAAGGTGGTGGCGGCCGATCCGGCCAGGAAGCCAAGGATGGAGAAGAAGAACAGCGTCAGGCCGAAAGTGAGGGTGGAACCTCCGAACATCGCCCAGTCGAGCCCCAGAACAACCAATCCGGTCACCGGATGGAATACTCCAGCCAGGCTGCTGAGCGGCCCCTGGTTCGAAGCTGCGGACGGAGGATAAACCGTCTGAGAGGGATGATCTTCGCTGCGATCTCGCATCGTATTTCCCTGCTCCTGACGCTGATGGAACAATTCACTGCCCGCAGCCGTCCGCGTAGGAGGTCTGCTTTCATTCTAACGAACATCCCGGAACGGCTTGCGGCGCTCTCGAATACGCTCAAACACGGGCCCGCTTGTGATCTAATGCCACGCATGGGGATGATGCGGGCGACGACTTTCGGGAGAACGGCGGTTTTTCTCTGTCTATTGAGTCCAGCCGCTGCAGCGAACTGGCAGTCTGTCGGTGGGGACCCGGGCGGGATGAAGTACTCGCCGCTCGACCAAATTAACAGGGAGAATGTCACCAGCCTCGAGGTGGCTTGGGAATTCGACACCGGCGAGTGGAGCGACGGGTCGGACTATCCGAGCCGTTCGGCCTTCGAGGCGACGCCCTTGATGGTCGGGGAGATCCTATATGTCACCTCGCCGTTCGCCCATCTCTTCGCGCTGGATCCGGAGACCGGTGACAAGCTCTGGGACTTCGATCCCGAGATCGACCGCTCGGTGCGGCTCAATCTGTTTGTCAATCGCGGGGTCACTTACTGGACAGGCGGAGAGAAGCGCCGTATCTTCCTGGGAGACCTGCACGGACGCCTGTGGTCGCTCGACGCGGTGACCGGCGAGCTTGACCAGGCATTCGGCGACAACGGCGTGGCGGACCTGTCAAAGGGCATGGTCGAGGGTTTCGACCGATCCTGGTATCGCCTTTCCTCTCCCGTGGCCGCCTGCGGCGATGTGCTGGTTGCCGGCGGCATGGTTCCCGATGGTGAACCGCGCGGGCCGAGCGGCGACATTCGCGGCTTCAGCGTCCACACGGGCGAACAACTCTGGAGGTTTCACACCGTGCCTCGTCCGGGAGAGTTCGGCCATGAAACGTGGGAAGGCGATTCGTGGAAGCGCCGCGGCGGAACGAACGCCTGGTCAATACTGAGCGTCGATGAGGAGCGCGGCATGGTCTTCGTGCCGCTGACGTCGCCGGCCTATGACTTCTACGGAGGCGACCGAAAGGGAAAGAATCTGTTCGGCAACAGCGTTGTCGCGCTCGACTGCAAGACGGGCAAACGGATCTGGCACTTCCAAACGATCCATCATGATTTGTGGGATTGGGACCTGCCCGCTCAACCCGCGCTCGTCACCGTCAGACGCGACGGCCGCGACGTACCCGTCGTGGCGCAGGTCTCCAAGCAGGCGTTTGTCTACCTGTTCCATCGCGAGACAGGGGAACCGCTCTTCGAGATCGAAGAGCGCACCGTGCCTAAGGTCGACATCGAAGGCGAGGAGTCATGGCCGACGCAGCCGTTCCCCCTGAAGCCGCCGCCTTTCGCCCGCCAACGAATGACGGCGGACGAGATCACCAACGTCACGCCGGAATCGCGGGCGGAATGTCTCGAGTTGACGAAGGAGGCTGTTTTCGGCGAGCCGCTTTTTCATCCGATCCACGAGAAGCCAACCGTACTGTTTCCAGGCCTCAACGGAGGAGCGAATTGGGGCGGGGCGGCGTTCGATCCGGAGGAAGACGTTCTGTTCGTCAACTCGATGGACGTCGGCGGGCTGTTCCGGCTCTACCGGCGGCAGCGCAACGAAGACGAATTCACCTACCGGCTCCGCGGAATGCGCTACGAGTTCTTTTGGGACGGAAACGGCTATCCCTGCCAGAAGCCGCCCTGGGGACATCTGACCGCGATCGACCTGAACTCCGGCGAGTTCCGGTGGCGCTCCATCCTCGGCGAATTCGACGAACTCGCCGAGCGGGGCGTGCCCAAGACCGGCGCGCCGAATATCGGGGGGCCGATCGTCACTGCCGGCGGGCTGATCTTCATCGGGGCGACCAATGACCGGAAGTTCCGGGCTTTCGATAAGAACACCGGCGAGGAACTCTGGATGACCCGCCTCCCGGCGAGCGGCATGGCGACGCCGATGACTTATCTCGGCCCGAATAACGGCAAGCAGTATGTCGTGATCGCTGCCGGCGGAGGCAATAAGTACGATAAGAAGTTCACTGGCAAGCTGATCGCCTATTCGCTGAAATGAGGGTCGCTGAAAAACCCAGCCGGCAAATGCTCTACGCGCCCGAGGCGCCGGAGCCGGCCGTGCGCGGCCCCTCCGGTCCGAGCCACCACTGGTGCTCCGGCTGTGTCTGCTGCCGGGGCTGATAGCGAGCCCGCCGCAGGTATTCCTCGATCGTATCCATCACGTCCGGGTTGGCTTGGGCGACATTCGTTGTCTCGGCGGGATCAAGCCCCAGGTTGAACAGTTCCACCTCCCCGCCGGGCTCGGGTCGGACCGCCTTCCACTCTCCCCAGCGGACCGCTTGCGCCGGGACTTCGTCGGCAAACTCGCCGGTTTCCGAGTTATAGCGAGGAAGCTCCCAATAGAGGAACTCGTGGGCGCGCTGATCGCCCTGGCCGAGCAGTGTCTGCACGACGGAGATTCCGTCGGTATGCGGCGGAATGTCGATCGCGGCAAGATCCAGCAGCGTCGGGAAGACATCCCAAAAGGCCCAGGGGTGATCACTCACTGTCCCCCGGGCAACCTGACCGGGCCAACGGGCGATCATTGGCACACGGATTCCGCCTTCGTGGAAATCCCGCTTGTATCCACGCAGGCCGCCGTTGATCTGGAAGAAATCCTCCCCGACAGGACGCGAACCACCGTTGTCTGAAGTGAAGAAGACAATTGTGTCCTGTTCGAGGGCGAGTTCCTTCAACAACTGCAGGATGCGCCCAACATCCCGGTCCATGCGTGTGATCATGGCCGCCCGGGCGGTACGGGGCTTGGGCTGTTCAGCATAGTGATCACGAGGATCGGTATAGGTTACCGGCTCCGGGAACTGTCCCCGGTACTCCGCCATCGAGTCCTCAGGCGCCAGCAGTTCCAGATGCGGAATGGTGAACGGGACGCAGCAAAAGAACGGCTGGTCTTTGCGGCGGCGGATAAAATCGAGCGCCTTATCGGCGATCACATCGTGGGCGTACGTAACCCGGCCGCCGCCTTCATTACCGGGAAGGGTAACTTCTTCATCGTTGTGATACAGGAAAGCCGGGTAGTAGTAGTGTGCGTGCACCTGGTGGAGGTAGCCGAAAAACTCGTCGAAACCCTGGTTCCAGGGAACCCCTTCGGTGCCAATATCACCCAGGCCCCACTTGCCGAAGCAGCCGGTGGCGTAGCCGTATTGTTTCAGCGTTTCGGCGACGGTGATATCCGGTTCAATGAGAGGTACGCCGCCTGTGTTGGCGCGCACCGGTGCATGGCCCATGTGCAGGCCCGTCATGAGAACACTCCGTGACGGGGCGCAGACGGTGCAGCCGGCATAGGCGTCAGTGAAACGCATCCCGTCGGTTGCCATTCCATCGAGGTTCGGCGTCCGGATATAGCGCTGTCCGTAGGAGCCCAGCTCACCGTAGCCGAGGTCATCGGCCATGATGAAAACGATGTTGGGCGGACGCTCGAGGCGGGGCCGGTCTCCGCAGGCTAGCAATCCCGCCGAAGCACCCAGGGCCGAGGTCAGGAATTCGCGTCGATTCTGCCGGATCATCGACCACTGATTGTAATGGAATGTGCGGGAAGGCAGGCTCGCGGTTCCGGGCGCATCGGTGGTTTGGACATCCTCATTGCTCGACCAGCCGGTCAATTTGTCCACAGGCATCCAGTCGACTGGAAGCCGCAATGCATCTTGCCGGGCCACTCGCACCGAGGGGGTCGAGGGGAGAGGCGGGCGGGGCAGAACCTAAAGACCCCGCCAGTTCCGTCGATGAGAGGAGAGGAGACTACATCAATGAGCTCAACCCCCATCCAATCCTCTACCGGCGAAGAGCCGTGGGCGTTGCAGGAGCTGCCCCCGTTCCCGTGGATCACAACGAAAGTCCTGCAGTTGTACGCACGGGAAGGCGACGACGTCGAGTTCGCGCGCCTGAACGAGTTGCTTCGGTCCGACACCAGCGTTTCAGCGGAACTGTTGCGCCGGGCAAACTCAGCGGCATTCGGCATTCGGTCCAGGGTGCTGAGCGTAGAGCATGCCGTGGCAATGCTCGGACTGAGCCGGGTCCGGTCACTGATGATGACGTTGGGCCTTGGGGGATATCTAAGAGTAGCTTTGAAGATCGCCGTATTGCGGCGGTGCTGGCGGCATAGTCTTGGGTGTGCGCTGCTGGCTGAAGATCTGGCCGAAGCGTTCGATGTCCGTCCAGACCAGGGTTATACCGCTGCGTTGCTGCATGACCTCGGACGGCTCGCGCTGTTGGTGAAGTACCCTCAATCTTACGCGGATCTGCTTAGCGTGGTAATCGAGAACCACTTCAGTCTGCTCCAGAGCGAACGGGATCTTTTCGACATAGATCATTGCGAAGCCGGCACCTGGTTGGCCGAGGAGTACGAGTTTCCGCCGGAGCTGGTGGCGGCGATCAGGGACCACCACGATCCTGCCGACGATGCGCCGCCATTGACTCGACTGGTCCACGTGGCTTGCCGGATGTCGGAGCTCATCGGCTTCGAGGTAGTTGAACCCGAGGACCAGGTCGACATCGACGAGCTGACGAGAACGATGCCCCGCCCGGTCAGGCTTCAGCCGGAGGACCTCGAAGAACTGAAGCGACGGATCAGCGATAGGGTCAATGCGCTCGAATAGCCAGAGAAAGAGGCGGTAATCAATACGGTGAATCTCGTACAGCTTTCTGCTCTAGCCGTGTCAACCTGAAGAGAGAGACTCGAGAGTTTGTGACTTATTCAAGCAAGGTCGATTGGTGGCTGGCAGCGATCGTGCTTGGTTCTCTGGCGGGCCCGCTGGTGCTGGGCTACACCATGGCGCCAGATCACGAAACACGCACAGCAGTCCTCCTTGTGACACTGGCCGCCATCGGCTTGGAGTTGCTCGTCCTCGCGCTGATTGCCTGGCCGATCGAGTACGCCCTGGAAGACAGCCATCTTCGGATTCGCGCCGGTTTCCTGCTGCGCTGGAAGATCCCGTACCAGGAGATCTCGCAGGTCTATCCAACCAACAACCCGTTGAGCAGTCCAGCCTGGTCACTGGACCGCTTGCAGATCGACAAGTTCTCGGGCCCTCCCATGCTGATATCGCCGGGCGATCAGGACCGCTTCCTTAGCGAGATCGCCATGAGGGCCGGCCTGACTCATGCCGGGACGCGACTGGTCCGCCGGGACGCTTTCCCGTTTCGGCAGTCACAGATCTGAAGCGGCAAGTCCACTTCTGGAATTGCGGATAGGCTGGATAACCGAATACAATCGGTCCGAACTACTATGCCTAAGCTCGTTGTAACGTTTGGAGAAATCATGCTGCGGCTGGCGCCGCCGGAGTTCGACCGCTTTCTGCAGAGACCGGAGTTCCAGGCCACCTGGGGCGGGGGTGAAGCCAATGTGGCCGCCGCACTCGGGAGCCTGGGAATGCCGGTGCGCTACGTAACAGTGCTGCCACCGGCCAATCCGATTGTCGACGCCTTCCTGGGTGAGTTGCGGCGCTTCAATGTCGACCACAGGTTCGTCGTCCGAAGGCCCGGCCGGCTCGGTGTTTACTTCGTCGAACGCGGCGCTAACCAGCGTCCGTCCAAGGTGGTGTATGACCGGGACTACAGCGCAATCGCGCAGGCCAAGCCGGGTGACATCAATTGGGACGTTACCTTCGAAAAGGCCAACTGGTTCCACATTACCGGGATCACACCCGCCTTAAGCCAGGGCGCCGCGGATCTGGCCTTGGAAAGCGTCCGGAAGGCGAAAGATCTGGGCCTCACGGTATCGTGCGATCTCAACTTCCGGAAGAAGCTCTGGAACTACGGCAAAGAAGCCAGCGAAGTGATGCGTGAACTGGTGAAGTTCGTCGACGTCGCCATCGCCAACGAGGAAGATGTCCAGAAGACCCTTGGCATTGAGACCGATGTGGACGTCGAATCCGGAAAGCTCGATGCCGGGAAGTACAAGGAGCTGTCGGCAAAGGTGCTCGACGCCTATCCGAACCTGCAGATGATTGCCATCACCCTCCGTGAGTCGATCAGCGCCTCGCACAACGGTTGGGCCGCCTGCCTGAACAATCGCGACGAATTCCTCGTTAGCACGCGCTACGATATCACGCACATCGTGGATCGGGTGGGCGGCGGCGACAGCTTTGCCGCTGGTCTGATCTATGGGCTTGACAATTACGACACAGCGCGAGAAGCTTTGGAGTTTGCAGTTGCCGCCTCTTGCCTGAAACATTCCATCTCGGGTGACTTCGCCAGAATCACGCGAGACGACGTCCTCGGGCTGATTCGCAGCGGTGGCTCCGGCAGGGTACAGCGCTAAGATTCGTTTCTTTCATTGTCGTTGGACGCGGTATGGCAATCGGGCCTCCGCATTTATAGTTGTGGCTCCTGAACGTTGTTTGTTTCAGGAGCCCACATTTTCCTTAAAACTTCGAGTCAGGCCGGACTGCCTCCTCAAGATGTTCTTCTCTGAGCGAGCGAGTGAGTGAGGCTGGATTGTGTGCACAGGCAAGCTCGTCGCAGGAAGGGGCGACTTTGACACAGGCCGATACGGGACGCTGGAAACTCGGCCTTAGCTTGTCCCTGGTGGCTACGCTGCTTTGGGGCACACTGCCGATCGCGCTCAAGATCGTCGTCGCCGCCCTGGATCCTCTCACGGTGGTCTTCTACCGCTTTCTTTTTGCCACCGTTATCCTCGGCCTCATCCTCCGGGCGCGTCGCCTGCTACCCCGATTTGACCGCCTTCGCCCCGGTATGCTGCTGCTCCTCGGCATCGCGGTGGTCGGATGCGCGGGCAATAACGTCGTCTTCCTGATGGGCCTCGACCGCACTACCCCATCGGCGGCGCAAGTGGTGATCCAACTTGCCCCAATGTTCTTGCTGCTGGGCGCGGTCGCGTTCTTTCGAGAGGCGTTCTTGCCTTATCAGTGGCTGGGCTTCGCAGTGCTGATCGCCGGATTGGCGCTGTTCTTCCATCGGAACCTCGATGAGTTGGTCTCCAACTGGAGCGGCTTCGGGATCGGCCCCGCTCTCATCGTGGGCGCGGCGGTGCTTTGGGCCGCCTATGGCTTGTCACAGAAGCGCCTGCTCAGCGTTTGGCATTCGGGCGCCATTATGTGGACGATCTACGTTGTCGGAGCGGTTGTTCTTCTCCCGCTGGCACGACCCGCGGACCTCATGAAGCTGGATGGTTTTCGCCTCCTGGTTCTGATCTACTGCGGTTTCAACACACTGATCGGCTACGGCAGCTTCTCCGAAGCACTGGCCCATTGGGAGGCTTCCCGGGTCAGCGCCGTGGTAGCAACCACTCCGCTTATCACAGTGGCGCTGATGCCGGTTGCGTCCCGCGCTTTCCCGGATTACCTGGCTCCGGAGCGGTTGAGCCCGTGGAGCATTTTGGGCGCCGTATTGGTCGTAGCCGGGTCGTTCCTCGCCGCAGTCCGCGTACCCAGACGCTCCGCCAGCCTCACCAAAGACTCCGTGGCCAACCGCGATTCAACCTCCTCGTGAGATCCATCGATCTCGACGTTTCCGGCAATATGCACGAATGGCATGAAGCCATGGAATCGGAAGTAGCAGCGGTGGCACCGGTAGGGCGCTATCAGGACAAACTGCAGCGCAGCATCAATCCAGGAGGTGACCTTGGAAGATCGCACTGCCAATGAGGAACATCGCGGGCACGGATACGAACGAGAACTGCGCAAACGGCGGCGCAAGCCCGGCTGGCGGGTCGTACAACCGGCCGCAACGCCGGCGGTGTTCGTGGAAGTCTCTTTGCTTGGGGGCATGATGCGGCTCTTCCACCAAGTGCGATAAAGAGGTCGCCATTCTCTCTTAAATACCCAAGAAATCTCTATGTTAGACCCTCCACCCTGACACAGAAGAGGTATTCCATACTTGACTTGGGGTTAGTGAGGCAGATTGTTTGAAGCCGGACGAGTTGGCGCCCCGGCGCCTGCTGGAACAGATGGTCCCCCCTGTCGTTTTCGGACGGCATGGATGAATCCGGAGCCAGCCACCAAAGCCGCGAGCATCGCAAGGTAACCATTCCACTGCAGCACGGAAGCCGACTGAGAGGCCAGCTGTGTTGCTTCATCCACTGCGACCAGCCAGAAGACGGCGACGGCGAAGCTGATCAGGTCCAGGCCACTGACCATGAACAGGAACGCGATGATCGCCAGCCATGCGCCGACCTCCAGAAAGTGGAAAGACCACTGCCACGGATTCGAGGCCTGGCTGAGGGCTACAAGAGCGGCGATCAGAATCAAGAGCACGGCGCCCTGCCGGCTTCGCAGATACCGCCATGCCCCTCCGCCGAGAATCGCCAGCAGCCCACTCGCCAGAAGTGCTGCAAACACGCTCCGAACCAACACCGCAATCGCCGGAACGGCGGTATCCGGTCCAGTCAGGTTCCAAAGCGGCAGGCTATAGCGGTCACCGGGGATAAGCAGCCCGGCCTCCGAGAGAAGGCGATACGCGCCTCCGAGCAACGCCGCGATTCCGGCGGCGCGCAGAAG
>CAYLSS010000080.1:0-9521 GCA_964385765.1 uncultured Solibacteraceae bacterium | reverse complement strand
TTGCTTGCGGTGAGAACGTGCAGTTCGTAGCCGAGTTGCGGGAGATATCGAGAGAAGCTGAGCGCTCGCTGTACGGTAATGCCCCCGGCGGGCGGGTACCAATACGCGACTAGAAGAATTCGGCGCAGAGACATCCTTATATAGTATGGGCCGCTTCCGGAGTCGTGATCCGTCCCCTTCGGGCTAGAACCAGCCGCACGACATTACGCGGCCCACTCCCTTAGCGGCGCGGCGTGTCGCTGCGTCCCTGCCGGCGGGTCACAGGTTCATCCCCCAGTGGAGTCCGGAAGCGCAGAACGCCGGCCGCCGATGCCGTGAGGTCGCCAGAGGGCGTGATCAGGATGCCCTCATCATCGTCATGCACGACGCCGTAGCTGCCGTTCGGCTCGAGACCCAGAACATAGTGTTCATGCGGCCCGACTTTGTCGTATTCGTAGCGCAGCGGAAAGACTGGTTCGTTGGTCGTAATCGCGGCGACCACGTTACCGTCGAATCTGGCCACGTTGAGTCCGTCCGAGGCGCTGGCCGCGGTGACCGGCTTGGCTGGCTCGAACTCGTCGGCACTCTGCAAAACCATGAACTGGGAGGTGTGATCAGCCGGGTCAGTTGACGTGACTGCCACGTACCATCGATTCGAGTTATGGAAATTCGGGGATTTTCGAAGATTGGGAAAGGCGATGTTTTGGCTGAGATCCCAAGGCTCGCTGAGGCTCGCGAAAGCCCCTTCGCGTTGGACCAGGAAACATTCATACCAATATGACTGCCCGTCTTTGTAGCTCGCGGTGGGGTCGCCCGTGGCCTGCTTGGGGACCGTTACGTCCCAGCGATCGTTTAACACGGACCACTGTCCGGTGATCCCGTCTAGCGTCACCTGGCCTCCATTTTTCAGACGATGGTTGTCATCGACGCAGATCCCGACGCGATTGTCGTCCAGTTTCCAGGCCCACTGGACATAGCGGGTCCCAGACTCAGTTGAGCGGTCGCGCTTGTGGATCACCGGATCCGAGGGCCTCACGACGTTGACGTAAAGCCGCTGGTCTCCACTCGCGAGCGTCACCTGTCCGCCGGCGACCTCGGGTTCGGATAGCGCCTGAATGGACGAAATCATTGGACCATTGACGCCCTTCCCGTATTTGACTTTGTCAGCCACCACCATCCAGTCCGGCTGGATGTAGAGGAAATCGCGATAGACCCACTCCATGTCCGGAGTGATGTTATACCCGTGAAATCGATAGAGGTCTGACATATCCGCCTGGGCATAGCAGTATGAGCCATCATCGGGGCACTCGGCCCGATACTGCTCCTCGCCGACTCGTGTGAGGTGTCCCATTCCGGCGGGCTCACCGGGCCGGTAGGCGCCCCCCCAAGAGGTGTGGACATGCGTAAAGAGGTGGTTGTGAGAGAAGCCGTGGACTTGCGGTCCGCCCCCGTAGCCCGGAATCTCCTGGGTGATCCATTTCCCCTTGCGGTACACCTGAAAGCTCCCGGCATCACCGTGAAGGTGGTCGTGATTTTCTCTCATCGCGAGAAAGCCCACCCAGGTCGCATCCTCGCTCCAATCCGACCGAGCCAGCAGCATGAACGGCGTGATATGGTTCTTCGGTTCGGCTCCCCAGAACTCCGCCGGGTAATCCTGATCCAGCCAAAGAAGCTGAAGCCATTCCAGGCCAATATTGTGTCGGCCAAGCGGGCTGAAGTAGGGCTGCCGGTTATCCAGCCAGTACTTGGCGTATTTCGCCAGCGTCGTTTGTCCCGTCCGCCGAAGGTGATAGGAAAGCTCGATCATCAACTGGCGGTCGGGTTGCCAGAAATGGCCGACCTTCTGGAGATCGCGAAACAGGAATGGCTCGTATTCCTTGTGGATTCCACCCTTGGCTGGGGAGGTTGCATGCAGGTGGTAGTAGAGGAGATCCGATACGAAGTTGGGCGCCTCCTGGAACGGATCAGTGTTGACCGTCGCCGTGCGAATCGCTTCCATCATCTCCCAGTGGATGTACTTGGTCTCGGGCGCATACTCAACACCCTCCGGCCACGAACCACCCGCGCACACCTCATCGGGACCGTTGACGGTTGTGCTGTTCAAGCATTTCGGATAGTAGGTTTGCCAGACCTCATAGGCTTCGGCGAACCATCGGCCAGCATCGGGGTGATCGCCGTAGAGCGCCAGCGAAACGAGCACATTTGTGTACAAAAATCCGGCGCCGATGTTGTTGGCCACCCGGGATGGAAGCGCATAGTGATTGATGTTGTTGGGGTAAACCTTCTCCATCAAGGAGCGCATGATCTCCATCTGCGCCTCCGTGCAGATGTCGTGGGCCCAGTCATACGTGATTGCGATCCAGGGCGTATACCAACGGTTCTGATTGCCACCCTTCCACGCTCCGTCGCTCAAAGCCCCATCGGTAATGGCGAACGCCGCTATCTCGCACGCTCGCTGCCCGTATCTACGGTTGCCTTCGGGGTCCAAAGCGTAAAGGGGTAGAAGGTGTCTCAGGACGGTGATACCGTTCTGATGAAAATATTGATTGGCATAGTCCTTGACAGCCCGGAACTGCCGGCGCCCGCCGCCACTCCGGATTTTCGTTTGCAATTCGGAACGCAATTCCTGGCTCAACCAGATCCGCGGGCGGGATTCGCGAACAGTGGCGGCGGCACTTGTGAATGAAGGGCTCAGCAGAAGGACGACGACAGGTAGACACGGCCCGAGTTTCATAAGCATTGACTATATTTCCTTTCAGGACGCCGGTGCTAAAAGCAGCGCCGCTCCCTCTCGCATCATCGAGCGGCAAGCTTCCGGCCTCAGTGGAACGCGGACCTCCGAATCCCGCACCCCAAGAAGAGAATCGTCAGGGGCAGTTACTCTTACGTCTCAGTCTACATCATAATCAGCATTCTGGAGCAAAGACTACGCGCAGATGAGCCAGAACTTTGCAAATAGCACATATGACGTCAAGATTACGGGCAGGTTGCACCCGCGGCGATTTTCTCATTAGATCACGCGACAAACCCCGGCAAGATCGGGATAAGTACTATAAGTACTTCTAGTACTTTCATGTTCATGGAGGAGCAGTCAATCGACAACAATAATGAGGCCTTGCGGAATCGAACGCCGCCTCTCCTAAGGTATTGTCCCGACCTGACCATTGGTATTGGCCGTTGTCCACAGCAGCCGGGGCCAATCCTGCGGTAGCGGGGACCGCTCAGGGCACTGTCCGTCCGATTTCGACCGGCCGCGACGCCAGACCACAAGAAAATGACCTCAGATGAGGCATGGGACTTGACTTATAGGGGGCGGTTCATGCACCATGACTACGTGGCACATCCCGTGTGCCACAGATCTGGAGGATGAGAGAATCAATGCGGAGGAGATTGGTTTCTGTTTTTGTTTTTGCCTTAGCGGCCATTTTGGTGCCGGCCGCGATGGCAACTCCGGTTAGCGCAACCGTCACATTCGGCAGCAACTGCGCCCCGTTGGGCTGCGGCGGCTTCTGGACGGTTTCCTACACCGATGGCATAAAGGGCACGACGCTCTCCGGCATCACCATCAATTTATTCAACGGAGCGTTTTTCGACACGGACGCATTTGCCCTGCCGGCTGGCGTCTCGAGCCCCGTAGCAAACGGCGCTACCACGGCGGCGCTCTCTTTTGCCCCGCCTGTGGCTGACGGTGGGTCGGTTGGCTTCCCGTTGGATATCGACCCCCCGGTGGGTACCGACATCACCCCAAGTGAGCTGGTAAGCACCTATAACGCGACGATCTCGTCGGCGGTGGTAACGAACCTTCCACTGTTCGAGACGTTCACCCCGAACGCTTCGTCGTTTGCGTTTGCCCTTGACGGCGGCGGAAATACCGCTACCGCGACTCTCTCTGGCGATGTGTCGGGTGAGGCCCCGATTCCTGAGCCCAGCACCATGTTGTTGGTGGGAGCCGGGCTGGTGGCTCTCGGGTTCATTCGTCGTCGTCAGACACGCACCGAGTAGTAAAGGCTAGAAAGAAGTATCTCGTAAGTGAGCAAGGCGTGCTGCGTGCAGCACGCCTTTTCGCATGTGTTGTGCCCCTCTCTGTCGATGGCGATCCCTGACTCTGGTACCATTTAGGCTTGGCGTTGAGCATCGTTCAGGTGGTTGCGAATCTTGACCCAGGCGGTCTGGAGAGGATCACCGCAGATCTCGCCAAAGCCCACCTTCTGGCCGGCCATCGGTCGCAAGTTTTCTGTATTTTCCATCCCGGCGAGCTTGCAAGCGAGCTGGAGGCGTCCGCCGTTCCCGTGATTGCATTCCACAAACGCGCTGGCCTCTCGATTCGAGCGGTCGGGGATCTGGCGAGAGCTCTTCGCCAATACGGCGCCCACGTCGTTCACACCCATAATCCGGGGATCCATCACTACGGGGCAGTCGCCGCGCGCCTTGCTGGGGTACCCGTCGTCATCAACACACGACATGGCCTGGCATCGTCCGACGGTTCTCACTACCAAGACCGTTACTACCGGATGGCAATGCCGTTCACGGACCAGGTGGTCTGCGTTTCCGAAGATTCACGGCGCTATTACGTCGGGCGCGGTGTGGTGAAGCCGGCAAAGTGCTCGGTCATCGTGAACGGCATCTCGCTGGACGTCTACCGCCACCGGAAGGCGATGCCTCGCAAGGGGGCGGGCTTGCGTTTCGGTACCGTTGGACGGCTCGAACGGGTCAAGGATCATGCTGTCCTGCTGGAAGCGTTTGCGATCTTCCTCCGTCGATATCGAGATGCAAGCCTTCAGATCGTAGGAGGCGGTTCGCTCGAAGCTTCCCTCACGCAGCTTGCCGCCCGCCTGGGCATATCGGAGCGGGTTGCCCTCCTGGGACCCACAAATGACGTCCCTGGATTCCTCGAAGGTCTCGACGTCTTTGTCTTGTCCTCTCAGAGTGAAGGATTGCCGCTGGTGATTCTGGAGGCGATGGCCGCCGGGCTACCGATCGTATCAACCCGGGTGGGAGGCGTTCCCGAAGTGGCCCCGGAGGGCAGTGTCGCGTGGTACAGCCCGCCCGGCGACGCTGCCGCACTGGGCGAGAGCTTACACGAGGCGGCCGTGAGTCAGGACCTCGCCGCGCGCGGCGAGGTGGCTCGCAGAATTGCGTTCGAAAGGTACGACCTCGAGAAGATGCGTCAGAACTACGATGCGCTCATACGACGAATCCTGACCCTGAAAAACGTGAAGTCCGAATACCTCTGATTTCCACATGTTGAAGATCGCCGTCGTCAGCCCCTATTTTCCAACGAAAGACCGTCCGGCCTATGGGCGTTCGGCGTATGAAACCGTTCGTTGTCTGGCAAGAAAGACAGCACTTCGAGCGTATTGCCCGCTTGCCGCCTATCCACGATGGCGCCTGCTGCATCCGCGGACCTATCCCTACCGCGAAGCGGCCATCGACTACAGTCCTCCGGGAGTGGAGACGGAGTACTTCCGGTACCCTGTGGTCCCCGTGCTCAGCAGACCCTTCAATGGCGCGATCTGCGCATCCCGGCTCTTGCCCCGGCTGAAAGAAGCACGCCCGGACGTTATCCTCAACTACTGGCTGTATCCGGAAGGCTATGCGTCGGTTCGGGCCGGGCAGCGGCTCGGGATTCCCGTGGTGGTGGGCGCCCTGGGGTCGGATGTGCGCTGCATCACGGATCGCATCACCCGTCACCTGACGAGAAAGGCGGTCCGGCAGGCGGACGCCGTGATCACCGTCAGCGCTGAGCTCCGAAGGAGCGTGATCTCGCTTGGCGCCTCTCCGGATCGTGTCTTTGCGGTTTTGAACGGTTGTGATCGGGAGGTCTTCCGTCCTTCGAGCCGCGCTGCCGCACGGGGCATGCTGGGCCTGGATGAAACTTGGCGCATTGTACTCTTTGTCGGCAACCTGCATCCGGTGAAGGGACTCCACGACCTCATCGAAGCATTCTCCAAGGTAGCGGCCGCGACACCGAGTGCGCATCTTATCCTCGTCGGTGAGGGATCGTTGCGTGGTGAACTCCAAGAGGTTGCGCGACGGGGCGGGTTAGGGCAAAGGGTCCATTTTCCCGGCCGATGCAGCTTTGACGAAGTGGCCCGCTGGATGGCGGCATCCGATCTTTTCTGCCTTCCAAGCCACTCGGAAGGTTGTCCTAACGTTGTGATCGAAGCGCTCTCCTGCGGCCTGCCGGTGGTCGCGACCGAGGTCGGCGGCACACCCGAATTGGTCAATGAGAGCTGTGGAATTCTGGTGTCCCCTCAGAGCCCCGGCGCCCTGGGCGAAGCGATATCCCGGGCGCTCAATACCGAATGGGATACGCACACAATTTCGACCGCCATGTCCCGCTCGTGGGAAACGGTCGCGCAGGAGACACTCGACATCTGCCGGCGTGTCTCCCGGCGTGAGGCATGAGCACGAACTTCGGCAATGCGATCTTGCCGACCTGAACTCTACTGCAGAGCAGTTTCGCCCATCAGCCACTTGTCCATTGCTCGGGCGGCCTGGCGGCCCTCATTGATGGCGTGGACCACCAGTGACTGACCTCGCCGTGAATCGCCGGCGGCGAAGACGCCCGAAACAGAGCTATGGTAGTCACTCGTCTTCACGTTGCCGCGGTTGTCCAGTTCCACTCCAAGCTGCTCGATCGGACCGTAGCGGACCGGTCCGAGAAAGCCCATCGCCAACAGCACCAGATCGGCGTCCAGGGAAAACTCCGTTCCGCGGATCGGCTCGAAGGCCGGCGGAGGACCGACACGGATTGCGTGAAGTTTCTTCACATTGCCTTGTTCGTCGCCGGTGAACTTCGTGGTCGCAATTGACCATCGGCGTTCGCCCCCCTCCTCATGAGAGGACTCCATGCGAAGCATGAGCGGCCACATTGGCCACGGTGTTCGATCGGAGCGCTCGGGCGGCGGCTCCGGCATGATCTCGAGCTGGATGATTGACTTGGCGCGCTGGCGGTGCGATGTGCCGAGGCAATCGGCGCCGGTGTCTCCGCCGCCAATAATAATGACATTCTTCCCGGTTGCCAGGATGGGCTCCGTCCAGCGGGTCTCGTCGGCGAGGATGCCGCTATCGCCGGCCACTCGCTTGTTCTGTTGCGGCAGGAAGTCCATGGCGAAGTGAATGCCCTTTAGCTCGCGCCCCGGCAGCTTCAGATCCCGCGGCTGCTCGGCCCCCCCGGCGAGCAGAATGGCGTGGAAGCTCTGGCGCAGGTCTTCAACCGGAACGTTCCCACCCACATGGGCTTTGCTTTGGAAAATCACACCCTCGGCCGTCATCTGCTCGATGCGGCGATCGATGTGATGCTTTTCCATCTTGAAGTCGGGGATGCCGTAGCGAAGCAGCCCGCCGATACGGTCCGCCTTCTCGAACACAGTCACGGAATGGCCGGCTCGGGCAAGCTGCTGGGCGGCCGCCAGACCGGCCGGACCTGAACCCACCACGGCGACCTTGTGTCCCGTCTTGATGGGCGGCGGTTCGGGCTGAATCCAGCCCTCCTGGAAGGCATGGTCGATGATGGTCCGCTCGATCCATTTAATCGATACCGGAGGCTCATTGATCCCGAGGACGCAGGAAGCCTCGCAGGGCGCCGGGCAGACGCGGCCGGTGAATTCCGGGAAATTGTTGGTGGAATGCAGTACGCGAATCGCCTCTTTCCAGCGCCCTCGATAGGCGAGGTCATTCCAGTCGGGAATGATGTTGTTCAACGGGCAGCCGGTATGGCAGAACGGTACGCCGCAATCCATGCACCGCGCCCCCTGTTCCCGGACTGCTTCGTGATCATACGGCTGGTAGATCTCGAAGAAGTCGTTGACACGTTCGCTCACCGGCCTTCGCGCTGGCACTTGGCGCTCGTACTCCATGAACCCTGTGACTTTGCCCATGAATATCTCCCAAATCCTTTTTGCTGTAGTCCGAAACCGCCTTTACACGCCCACGGAGTTGGTCAGCTCGAATGGCTTTGCACCCTGGACGGCTATGCCGGGGGCTATCTCCGCCCCCAACCGCGGCACTCCAAGCACGCGCTTATACTCATGCGGAAATACCTTGACGAACTTGGGCAGCATTCCATCCCAGTTCTCGAGAATCCAGTGAGCGCGGGCGCTGCCTGTATAACGCATGTGGTTCTCGATCAAACTCTTGAGCACGCGACGGTCAAGCGGATCTGCGACGGGCTCCAGGTCGACGCCCGACGTATTGCAGTTTACGGCGCGGAAGCTGTGGTCTTCGTCCAGGACGAAGGCGATCCCTCCGCTCATGCCGGCGGCGAAGTTCCGGCCGGTCCGGCCCAGGATCACCGCCAGTCCTTTGGTCATGTATTCGCAGCCATGGTCGCCGACGCTTTCGACCACCGCGGTAGCTCCGGAGTTACGGACGCAGAAGCGTTCTCCGGCCATGCCGTTGAAGTAGGCCTCGCCCGAGGTTGCGCCGTATAGCGTCACGTTTCCGACCACGATATTCTCCTCGGGAACGAAGGTCGAGGTCTTCGGCGGGTAGACGACAATCTTGCCGCCCGAGAGCCCCTTGCCCGTATAGTCGTTGGCATCGCCCTCAAGCGTCAGCGTGACACCTTTGGCCAGGAAAGCGCCGAAGCTCTGGCCGGCCGATCCGTTGAAATGGAACTTGATCGTATCTTCCGGCAGCCCATCGGCCCCAAAGCGTTTCGCGACCTCGCCGCTCAGCATGGTTCCGACGGTCCGATGCACGTTGCGAATCGGCATTTTGAATTCGACCGGCGTTCGGTTTTCGATCGCATCGCGGGCGAGGTCAATCAGCTTGTGGTCAATCTGCGTCTCGAGGCCGTGGTCCTGCGGCTTCATGCAGCGCCGCCCGACGCGCTTGGGGACATCGGGAGTGTGCAGAATCGAAGAGAAATCCAGCCCCCTCGCTTTCCAGTGATAGTCGGCCTTGCGGGCATCGAGCATCTCCGTCCGGCCGATCATTTCCTCCATCTTGCGGAAGCCCATCTCGGCCATGTACTCGCGGACTTCCTCGGCCAAGAAGAAGAAGTAATTGACGACATGCTCTGGAAGCCCGGTGAACTTCTGCCGCAGCCGTTCATCCTGGGTGGCAATTCCCACCGGACAGGTGTTCAGGTGACACTTGCGCATCATGATGCAGCCCAGCGCGATCAGCGGGGCGGTCGAGAAGCCGAACTCCTCGGCTCCGAGCAGCGCGGCGACGGCCACGTCGCGGCCGGTCATCAGCTTGCCGTCTGTCTGAACGACGATCCGGCTCCGCAAATCATTCATCACCAGCACCTGCTGGGTCTCGGCGAGACCCAGCTCCCATGGAATGCCGGCATGGCGAATCGAAGTGACCGGCGATGCTCCGGTACCCCCGCTGTCGCCGCTAATAAGCACGACATCGGCGTGACCTTTGGCCACGCCGGCGGCCACGATGCCGACCCCGACCTCGGAGACGAGCTTCACCGAAATCCGCGCCTGTGGATTGACATTTTTGAGGTCATAGATCAACTGGGCCAGGTCTTCGATGGAATAGATGTCGTGGTGCGGCGGCGGCGAAATCAGGCCGACGCCTGG
>CAYLSS010000079.1:0-9544 GCA_964385765.1 uncultured Solibacteraceae bacterium | reverse complement strand
GGGGGGGTCAGGTGGATTTTGCGATGCCTACTACGGCGTTGGCTAGGACGGTGGCCATGCCTAGGGGGATGAGCCATTTCCAGCCGATGTTCATTAGTTGGTCGTAGCGGAAGCGGGGGAAGGTGCCGCGGATCCAGATCATGGTGTAGACGACGAGGGAGACTTTGAGGAAGAACCAGAAGAGGTTGATGATGGCGGCGTTGACGGGTGGGATCAGGAACAGGAGGCCGATGAGGATGAGGGTGGCGGCGCAGAGGCCCAAGAGTTGGGCGCGCCAGCGGCTCCAGGGCATCAGGCGGCGGGTGAGGACGGCGGTGGCGGCGCCGGAGGCGAGGAACAGGAGGGTGGGGAAGACGTAGTTGAGGGGGATCTCGAGCCAGGCGACGTTGGGGAAGGGGCGGAGCCAGCCGCCCCAGAACAGGGTGATGCCGGCGCCGGCGATGACGAAGATGGCGGCGTACTCGGCCAGGAAGTAGAGGGCCCAGCGGAAGCCGCTGTATTCGGTCATGAAGCCGGCCACGAGTTCGGATTCGGCTTCCGGCAGGTCGAACGGGGCGCGGTTGGTTTCGGCGATGGCGGCGATGAAGAAGATCACGAACGAGAGGAAGGTGAGGCCGTAGTTGTCGAAGGCGATCCAGAGGCCGCGCGTCTCCTGCTGCCGGACGATTTCCACCATGCTGAGGGTGCCGGCCGACATCACGCCGCCGAGCAGTCCGAGGCCGAGGGCGACCTCGTAGCTGACCAGTTGGGCGGTGCCGCGCAGCGCGCCGAGCAGCGGATAGTGGCTATTGGAGGCCCAACCGCCGATGATGACGCCGAGCACGCCGACCGCCGACATCGCCGTGATCACGAGCAGTCCGACATTGACGTCGATCACGTGGAGATGCTCGCTGAAGGGCAGGACGACGAACGAGGTGAGGGCGGTGACGGTGGTGATCACGGGCGCCATCCAGAACAGCGTCCGGTCGGCGTTGGCGGGTATGATGTCTTCCTTCTGCAGGAGCTTGGCGGCGTCGGCCAGGGGCTGCAGCAGGCCGTGGGGGCCGACGCGCATCGGTCCCAGGCGCACCTGGATGTCGGCGAGCACCTTCCGTTCGACCAGCACGATGTAGCCGGCCAGCAGCGGAAACAGGCCGATGATCACCAGCGAGATCAGCAGGGGAGTAAAAAGCGGATGTTGGGTAATGGTCTCCATGGCCAGCTATCGAAGCAAGGAAATCTGCGCGAAGTTCAGAAACGGTTCCGGGTAGATGCCGATGCCGAGCGTGAGCAAACCGGTGAGGAGCAGCGCCACGCGGACTCCGAACGACATTGACAACGGCGCGGTCTGCTTCACGTCGCTCACGAACATGGAGCGCACGATCCGGAAATAGTAGTAAATGGCCACCGCGACATACAAGGCGCCGATGGCGGCGAGCAGGTAGCGGCCGCCTTCGATGAGGGCGAGAAAGATGTAGTACTTGCCGATGAAGCCGGCGGTGGGCGGGATGCCGGCCAGCGAGAGCATGAAGATCAGCATGAGCACCGCGTAGCCCGGGCTGCGGTGCATGAGGCCGGCGAGATCCTCGATGTCCTCGCCGATCAGGTCCCGGCGGTGCAGCGCCACCACCACGAAGAAAGCGCCGAGGGTCATGAATGCGTAGACGCCCAGGTAGACGGCCACGGCCGTGATGCCGGTGTCGTTGCCGGCGATGATGCCGAACAGGGCGTAGCCGGCATGAGAGATCGAGCTGTAGGCGAGCAGGCGCTTGATGTTTGACTGGGTGATGGCGGCGACGTTGCCGACCAGCAGGCTCAGCAGCGCGACCGCGATCAGCAGCGGTTCCCAGGCGGCCCGGAATCCCTCCAGCGGGCCCAGGAAGATCCGCATCAGGAAGGCGAACGAGGCGGCCTTCGATCCGGTGGCGAGAAACGCGGTGACGGTGGTGGGGGCGCCTTCGTAGGCGTCCGGCGCCCACATATGGAACGGCACGGCGGAGATCTTGAACAGCACGCCGACGCCGATGGTGGCGACGGCCAGCAGCACCAGCGGATCGAATGGATCGCGGGCCGCCAGCGCGTCACTGATCTCGAGCAGCTTCGTCGATCCGGTCAGCCCGTACAGCACCGAGAAGCCGTAGACGAGCACGCCGCTTGAAAACGCGCCCAGCAGGATATACTTCATTGCCGCTTCGTTGGACCGCTTCTGGGTTCGCAGGAAGCCGACCATCACGTAGAAGCAGAGGGCCATGAGTTCCAGGCCCATGAAGAGCGACACGAGGTCCGTGCCGGTGGCCATGAAGAACATGCCGCACTGCGCCAGCAGGATCAGGCCGTAGTATTCGCCGTGATGTTCGTTTTCGATCTCGAGATAGCGGTAGGAGACGATGGCCACCACCAGCGCGATCGCAATGAAGAGCCAGTTGAAAAACAGCGAGAAGCCGTCGATGGTGAGGGTGGCGTTGAAGGCGGTGATGGAGTCGAGGCCGTAGGCGGAAAGGTACGTCTGCTGGCGCCACAACCCGACGCCGGCGAAGGCCTCGCCGATGGCCAGAAAGGCGATCAGCCATTTGCGTTGCCGCGGCTCGGGAAAGATGAAGAAGTCAAACAGCAGGACCGCGCACCCGAACAGCGCCAGCATGATGGCGGGGATGAGTACGAAATGGTCCGTGCCGGTGTAAAGGTCGCTCATCGATTGCTCTCCGGCGGCCGGGCCGCGGTGGTCCGGGCGTGCTCGGCCGGTTCGCCGGCGGCATGGGGCGGCGCTTCGAAGTAGCCCGGCCGCACGCGTTCCACGAGTTCCGCCACGGGCTTTTCGAGGATCTCGAAGTACGGCTTCGGGTAGATGCCGATCCACAACGCCCAGATCATGAGCGGCGCGAAGACCGCCCATTCGCGCAGGTTCAGGTCGGGCAGTTTCCGGTTCTTCTCATTGGTGATCTGTCCCAGCATGGTGCGCTGGTAGAGCCACAGCAGGTAGCTGGCGCCGAGGATGATGCCGGTCACCGCGAAGGCGGCCCAGACGCGATTGGCCTCGAAGGCGCCCTGCAGGATGGTGAACTCGCCGATGAAGCCGTTCAGCAGCGGCAGTCCGGCCGAGCTCAGCATGGCGAAGGCGAAGACGAAGGCGTAGTTCGGCATCACGTGGGCCAGGCCGCCGTATTCCTTGATCAGGCGCGTGTGGCGCCGTTCATAGACCACGCCCACGATCAGGAACAGCATGCCGGTCGAGATGCCGTGGTTGATCTGCTGGATCACGCTGCCGGCGATCCCGTTGGGGTTCAGCGAGAAGATGCCCAGCGTGCAGAAGCCGAGGTGGCTCACCGACGAGTAGGCGACCAGTTTCTTCCAGTCGTCCTGCATCAGGCAGACCAGCGCCCCGTAGATGATGGCCACCAGCGACAGGCCCACCATCACCTGCACGATCCGGGGATCGATCGAGGCCTGCGGCAGCAGCGGCAGCGAGAAGCGGAGGAAGCCGTAGGCGCCCATTTTCAGCAGCACGGCGGCCAGGATCACCGATCCGGCGGTGGGCGCCTCGACGTGGGCGTCGGGCAGCCAGGTGTGGAACGGGAACATCGGCACCTTGATGGCGAAGCCGATGAAAAAGGCCCAGAAGACCCACTGCTGCAGCGGCGCGGCCAGCTCGAGCCTCATCAGCTCGGAGATCTCGAAGGTGTAGGCGCCGAACTGCGCCTGGTACTGGAAGTACAGCGTCAGGATGCCGAGCAGCATCAGCACGCTGCCGGCCAGCGTGTAGAGGAAGAACTTGATCGCGGCGTAGAGTTTCCGCGGCCCGCCCCAGACGCCGATGATGAAGTACATCGGCACCAGCACGATTTCCCAGAAGACGTAGAACAGCAGGAAGTCGAGCGACACAAAGACGCCGATCATGCCGGTCTGCTGGAGCAGGAACATCGCGTAGTACTGCTTGTGGTGCCGGTCAACCGCGCTCCACGACGAGAGGATCGCGACGAAGCCGCTGAGGGTGGTGAGCATCACGAGCAGCAGGCTGATGCCGTCGATGCCGACGTAGTACTGCGCTCCGAGCGCCGGGATCCAGGGGGCCTTCTCGACCATCTGGAAGCCGCCGGCCGAGCGGTCAAAGGCGAACACCAGCGGCAGCGAGACGAGGAATCCGGCCAGTGCGGCCACGTTGGCCCAGAGCCGGATGAGGCGCTTGTTCTCCGAGGGCAGCAACAGCAGCACCAGCATGCCGGCCAGCGGCGTGAACAGGACGATACTCAGCAGGTGTTCGCTCATTGGATCAGGTAGTAGCCGAGCAAGACGGCCGCTCCGGCCAGGATCACCAGGGCGTATTGTTGCACGTAGCCGCTCTGGAACAGCCGCAACGGGTACGAGCACAGCTTCACGGCAAAGGCGACCAGGCGGACCGTTCCGTCGACGATCCAGGAATCCCACCATCCGGAAACGGTGGAGCCGGCGCGCGCCAGCCAGCCGGCGCCGTTGACGCCGCCGTCGACGATCCGGCTGTCAAAGCGTCCCAGCAGCCGTCCGCCGCCCTTCACCAGCCCGTCGACGAACAGGGAGTTGTAGATCTCGTCGACGTACCACTTGTTGAGCAGCACATTGTATAGCGGGCCGCTGGAGGTCCGGATCCTGTCGGGCAGCTCGGGCCGCTGGACATACAGATACCGGGCGAGCAGGATGCCGCCGATGGCGAGGGCCACCGAGATCCCCATGAGCGTCCACTCGACGGCCGCGCTGCCGTGGGCCGCGTGACCTTCCCCATGGCCGGTCCAGACCGGCGCCAGCCAGTTCTCGAAGATGTGCAAGTCAATCGGGAAGACGTGCGGCACCGCGACCCATCCGGCGAGGATCGATCCGACGGCCAGCACCTGCAGCGGGGCGGTCATCGTGGCCGGCGACTCGTGGATGTGCTGCCGCGTCTCCTCATCGGCGCGGTTGTCGCCCCAGAAGGTCATGAACATCAGCCGCCACATGTAGAACGCGGTCATCAGCGCGGTGATCGTGCCCACGGCCCACAGGGCCTTGCTGCCGCCGGGGGCGCTCCAGGTCTGCCAGAGAATCTCGTCCTTGGAGAAAAAGCCGGCGAGCCCGGGAATCCCCGCGATGGCCAGCGAGGCCACGGCCATCGTCCAGAAGGTTTTCGGAATCTTCTCCCGCAGCCCGCCCATGCGGCGCATGTCCTGCTCTCCGCTCATGGCGTGAATCACCGAGCCGGATCCGAGAAACAGCAGCGCCTTGAAAAAGGCGTGGGTGTAGAGATGAAAGATCGCCACCCAGTAGGCGCCCACTCCGGCCGCCAGGAACATGTAGCCGAGCTGGCTGACCGTGGAGTAGGCGAGCACGCGCTTGATATCGTTCTGCACCAGCGCGATCGAGGCGGCCAGGATCGCCGTCAGCGCGCCGATGGTGGCGATCACCGCCGCGGTCTGCGGCGTCAGCGCGAACAGCGCGTTTGACCGGGCGACCATGTAAACGCCGGCCGTCACCATGGTCGCCGCATGGATCAGCGCCGAGACCGGCGTCGGACCCTCCATCGCGTCGGGCAGCCAGACGTAGAGCGGAATCTGGGCGCTCTTGCCGGTCGCCCCGAAAAACAGCAGCAGTCCCGTCAGGCTGAGTACGCCGAACGAGGCGGTCTCGGCCGAAAAGCCGTGGAGCGCTTCGTTCACCTCGGTGAAGCGGACCGAGCCGGCCAGCGCGAAGACGAACAGCATCCCGAGGATGAACGCCGCGTCCCCGATCCGGTTGACGATGAACGCCTTGTTACCCGCATCGCCGGCCGACTTACGATGAAAGTAAAAGCCGATCAGCAGATAACTGCACAGCCCGACTCCCTCCCAGCCGACAAACAGCAGCACGAAGTTATTCGCCAGCACGAGCGTCAGCATGAAGAAGACGAAGAGGTTCAGGTATCCGAAGAAACGATAGTAACCGCCCTCGTGACCCATGTAGCCGATCGAGTAAACGTGAATCAGAAAGCCGACGAAAGTAACTACCAGGATCATCACCGAGCTGAGCGGGTCCAGCAGAAACCCCAGATCGGCCGAGAACCGCGCCATCGCCCCGTCGCCCGTCTGAAAGGGCAGTCCGGCCAGCCAGGTGTACTTGATGACCTCGTGGACCTTCTCCGCCTTGCCGGCAAGCTGGACGACGGCCCCGAGCGAGAAGATGAGCGACGCGAGGACCATGCCGGGGCAGAACAGGCTGATCCATTTGCGGGAAGCGGCGAAGCGGGGGTGATGGTCATGGCCGCCCGCCTCTCCGGCCAGCGCCGGCGCCAAGGCGTCGGGCGAGGGGACGGTCTGCGGATCGAACCGCCGGCCCAGCAGGAACATCGCCACGGCCCCCAGCAGCGGGAACAGCGGAATCAGCCAGATCGCGTCGAGGAAGTTCATCCGCTCAGAGCCTCACCATTTCAAAAGATCGATCTCATCGGCGGCCACCGTCTCCCGGTTCCGGAACAGCGCGATCAGGATCCCGAGCGCGACCGCCGCCTCCGCCACCGCCACGGCGATCACGAAGATGGCGAAAACCTGTCCGCTCATCGACTGGAAGTGCGCCGAGAAGGCCACCAGGTTGATGTTGACCGCGTTCAGAATCAGCTCGATCGACATCAGCAGGATGATAATGTTGCGGCGGGTCAGAAACCCCGCCGTGCCGATCAACAGCAGGGCCGCGCTCAGGATCACGTAATGAACCGTGCCAATCGGGTGCATGAATCAGATCCTCTTCTTCGCCATCACCACGCTGCCCACCACCGCCACCAGCAGCAGAAGCGACGCGATCTCGAACGGCAGCAGGTACTCGGAGAACAGAACGTCGGCCAGCATCTCCGTGGAACCCTCGGCGGAGGCCACCGGCTCGGCCACCGCCGGCAGTCGCAGCGACTCCATTCCCTGGCTGATGATATACAGCACCTCCGCGCCGACCACCCCCACGCAAACCAGCGCCACCCGCCACTGCCGGTTGAACTGGCGCTCCCGGGCGGCCGCCTCCAGGTTGATCAGCATCACCACGAACAGGATCAGCAGCACAATGCCGCCGATGTAGAGCATGATCTGGACCACGAAGAGAAACTCGGCCTGCCGCAGCAGGAAGATCCCCGCCACCCCCACCAGCGAGACCACCAGCCACAGCGCCGCGTGAACGGCGTTCGGGCGGGTAATGGTCATGATCGCGCCGCCGAGCACCAGCAACGCGAAGATGTAGAAAAAGATCGTCGTTACCATTTTCCAAGGCCGCCGGCAACACGCTCCGGCCGGCCGTTCTCCTGCCGCGGGCCAAGCTCAATACTTGTAGGGAGTCGGTTTCGGTCCCTGTTCCAGCATCTGCCGGTCCCAGATGGCGCCGTCTCGCGAATAGCTGGCGAGCTCGAAGTCCTGTGTCAACTCGAGCGCATCGGTGGGACAGGCGTCCTCGCACAGGCCGCAGAACAAGCAGCGTGAGAGGTCGTACGTAAAATCGGTCAGATCTTTCCGGCGCGTCTGTTCATTGCGCTCGCTGGAAACCACGATCAGGTGCTCCGGACAGGCCAGGGCACAGAGGTTGCACGCAATGCACAGCGTTTCGCCAGACTCCGGATGGATATTCAACCGAGGCGCGCCCCGGTACCGCTCGGCGATCTTCGGCCGCTCGGCCGGGTACTGCTCGGTACAGATGTGTTTCGGGTGCTGATTGCGGAGAGTGACCCACAGCCCCTCGAAAAGGTCTATCAACAACAGCCTTCTCAGTAAATTCCGCATACACACTCCTTTCCGGCGATGACTAACGGTCCACCTCGCCCAGAACAATATCGATCGTACCGATGATGGCCACGATGTCGGCGACCAGCGACCCGCGGCTCATCTTATCCAACGCCTGCAGATTGATGAATGACGGCGGCCGCACCCGCAGGCGGTAAGGCTGGGTAGAGCCGTCACTTACAATGTAATATCCCAGCTCCCCCTTCGGCGCCTCGATCGAAACATAGGCTTCTCCCGGCGGCGGCTTGATCGTCTTGCCGACCTTGGCCATGATCGGACCCTCGGGAATCTCCTCGACCGCCTGCTCGAGAATCCGCACGCTCTGGCGCATCTCCTGAATGCGCACCAGGTAGCGGTCAAACGTGTCGCCGTTGGGGCGCGTCGGGATCTCGAAATCGTACTTCTCGTAGCCGGAGTAGGGCTGCGCCCGGCGCAGGTCCCACTCCACGCCGGCCGCCCGCAGCATGGGTCCGGTCACGCCGTAGGCCTTGCAATCCCCGGCATCCAGCACGCCGACGTTGATCAGCCGTTCCCGCCACATGCGGTTCTCCGTCAGCAGCTCCTCGTACTCGTCCACCCGCGGCAGGAAGCTCTTGCAGAACTCCTTGACCTGCTTCTCCATCCCCTCGTAGACCTCGTACTGAAGACCGCCGACGCGGAAGGCGTGCGTGGTGAGACGCGCCCCGCAGTAGGCCTCGAAGATGTTGAGCGTCTCCTCGCGCTCCCGCATGGTGTAAAACAGCGGCGTCAGCGCGCCGACGTCGAGCGCATGCGTGCCGAGCCACAACAGATGGCTGCCGATCCGGTTCAGCTCGGCGAGGATCACCCGCACCACCTGCGCCCGCGGCGGCGCCTCCACGTCGAGCAGCTTCTCCACCGCCAGGCAATATCCCAGCCCGTTGGAGACCGCGGCCACGTAGTCCATCCGGTCCACGTAGGGCGCAAACATCTGGTAAGTGCGGTTCTCGCCGATCTTCTCGACCCCGCGATGCAGGTAGCCGATCACGCACTCGCTCCCGAGCACCCGCTCGCCGTCAAGCTTGAGAATCACCCGCAGCACGCCGTGCGTGGAAGGATGCTGCGGCCCCATGTTAAGGACCAGCTCGTCGGTGTCGAGGAATGTCTCTCGCGGCATGGCTTATTGCCCGCTCTCGATCCCGATGTTGTCCCGCACCCACTGGTTGTCCATCTCGACGATGCCCTTGTCCTTGCGCAGCGGGTGGCCTTCCCAGTCATCCGGCAGCAGGATGCGCTTCAGGTCGGGGTGATCGGCGAACTCCACCCCAAACATATCGTAGACCTCGCGCTCCAGCCAGTTCGCCGTCCGATGAACGCCGGCGGCGCTCCCGATCGCTTCCCCCTCGCCGACCGCCGTCTTGATCCGCACACGATCGTTCCGGGCAAAGCTGTACACAATGTAAACCAGCTCGAAGCGACGCTCTTTCTTCGGATAGTCCACCGCCGTGACGTCGACCAGGTAATCGAAATCCGCCTCGAGCTTCAAATACTCGAGAATCTCAATCACCGCCTCGGCCCGCGCCACCAGAAACTTCTGGCCGCGATAAACGGCATACTCGCCGATCCGGTCGCCAAACCGCTCCTTGAGCCGCGCCGTCAGCTCATCCTCCCACGGCGCCGTCTCCATCACCGTCGGCTTCTTCGGCTTGGGCGCGACCTTCCTGGCCGCCGGCTTCTTGGCCGCCGGTTTCGCCGACTCGCCCCCGGCGGGCTTGGCGCGTTCTCCACCGCCAGCCGCAGCCTCCCTACCCTCGGGTCCGCCCACCGGCCGGTCGGATTGCTTGTCTTCAGCCATGGTTGATATTGACGGGGCC
>CAYLSS010000078.1:0-9634 GCA_964385765.1 uncultured Solibacteraceae bacterium | reverse complement strand
TCTCCTGGCAGATCACCCCGCGCGCCCTAACCGACGCGCTTGCGGCCGGCAGCGCTCAAGCCAGGCGTGCCTTCGAAGCGATGATGACGATGAAGAAGATCGACATCGCCGCGATCGAGGCGGCGCGGCGAGGGTGATGTGAGGGGGGCGGTTACGTCCTTAGTGCTGGCACAACCGGAAGTTGGCAGCGCCTGGTCAAGGTGACGCATGCTGCCCTTCTGGGAAACCTGTCCCGTTGCCACCGGCGAAGCTCAGCTCGGCCCCGGCAGGTTCCCCCCGTCGTGCACGTGTCTGGTTCCAGAATCAGACGTGCGTGTAGGACTCCACTCCGATGAGCACACCAAAGTCCTGAACCCACTTCTGTACCTGCGCCTCCTGGGCGAAATCATACCCCGCATTCGTCTGCAGGTCGGCGGTGGCCTGCCAGCAATACTGGCGCAAGTTGCCGTCCACCTTGAGAAGCTGATGTTGAAACCCTCGCGTGTTACGAGTCGACTGCAGCGCGTTCGGGTCCTTGAACACTTCATCCTGCATATGGCTGACGAACGCTTTCTCATCCGCGCCAGGCAACAGCGCGATACGGTACATCCCAGTCATCATCATCCGGGCACCCTCCTGTTAGGTCGGTATATCACACTTTCCCTGATTTCGAACCTCAGGAACCGCCCCCTGACGGCAATACTGCTCACTTTGCTGCTGTAGGAGATCCGCGGAAGGTCCGAGTCGGGACGCCTCAACTCCCGAAACCGGCTTCAAGAAAACGTGTCAAAGATCTTTGACCGGTCGCCCAACCCGTCGCCTCGTCGCCCCGTTGGATCACGACGGAGAGGCCGCGCCCCCTTCGACGTCCCTTTTGTCTCAGTTCGGTCGCCCGCCTCTGGGTCGCTCCGGGCAGCACGGGCACCGGCGTTGGAGAGCCTGGACCCGGTGTCCTGGCCAAGCTTCAGGGGCAGACGGTCTCACCTGGCGGAGCGATGTGAGTCTCTGACGTAATGTACACTATACATCGTGAGACGGACCCAGCTCTATCTCGAGGATGATCTCTGGAAGGCGTTGCACGTTCAGGCTCGGGAGACCGGACTCACAGTTTCCGAACTCGTTCGGCGGGCGCTCCGGGAGCGGTACCTCGGCGGTGCGGCGAAGCGGCAGGAGGCGATGCGGGCGATGGTTGGGATTTGGGCAGACCGCCGGGACCTCGACGATCCTGACGCCTATGTCCGGCGGCTTCGCCGGGGGAAGCGGCTCGAGAGACTCCGGTGATGGCGCCGGTCCTGATCGATTCCGATATTCTCATCGAGGTCTCGCGGGGCCGGTACACCGTTGTCGTGACTCACTGGGAAGCGCTTGCGGAGAGCGATGCCGTCATCCTTTACTCACCCGTGACCATGGCCGAGATCTGGCATGGGGCAAGGCCCAGGGAGGAGTCGTTGATCGAGGCTCTGTTCGGGGCGCTGGTGTGCGTACCTGTCGATGCGGCGGTCGGACGCCGGGCGGGGCAATACCTGCGGCGGTACGCGAAGAGTCACAGCCTCGAACTGGGTGACGCGCTGATTGCGGCCAGCGCTGTGGTGCACCACGCCGAACTGTGGACGAGGAACCGGAAGCACTACCCCATGAAGGAAGTCAGCCTCTACCAGCCTGGCAGGGCGCGCTGATCTGTCGCCGACTGGGGCCGTGTCCGTCGATTGGAGCCGCGACCAAAGGGAGCGGTTTCCGCGACATCAAGCTCGGTCGAAGCCGCGTTGCAGAGACCGCTCCCTTTGGTCACGGCTCCGAGTCAGACCCGCATGATCCGGCGCGCGTTCTTGTTGAGGATCTTCTCGAGTACGCCCGGACTATAGGTCAAACGTCGCAGGTCGGCGATCGTGTGGACGCCGGTGCACTTCTCTCCCCCTGCCTTCGCGTCGCTGCAGTCGGAGCCGAAGAGCAGCTTGTCCTGGTGGCGGACGAGGAAGTCGCGGGCGTGATCCTCGTCGCGGGTGAGCGAGTTGCGGCCGGAGTTGGCCGAGAGGTCCCCGTACATGTTGGGATAGTCGGCCAGATAGCGGTCCGTGATGCCGCCGGGCGTGACCTTGCCCTTGGGGTACATTTCGGTCTGATCGTGGTGGAGGTCGATGTTGCCCCACCACGTCTGGGCGTGACCGATGAAGTTGACCTGCGGGAACTTCTCGAGGATCCGGTGGAAGCGCTCGATGTGGAAGTTGTAGGCTTCGTGCTCGAAGTGCAGCAGCACGGGTACATCGAAGTCGCGGGCTATCTCGGCAACCAGTTCGATGTGCTTCGAGTCGCAGTGCACGGCAAACTTCTGCTCGCCGATCCCGATGGCACCCCGCTCCAGGTACTTGACGAGCGTCGTACGCGTTTCAGGGATGTCAGGCAGCTCGTTGGCAAAGCAGACGTACTTGTCCGGATATTGCTCGACCAATTCCCAGACAGTGTCGTTGCCCCCCGCATCGGCCGCCAGCCCGTGACGGCGCCCCGCTGGAAGCAGCACCGTTCGCCCGATACCCATCTCCCGCTGATGCCGGACGAGCTGCTCCGCGCTCCGCCCGCTGTAAGGCGTGTGCTGATGGATGTCGATGATGGGATAGTCCGTTTGAGCCGAAAGCGAGACCGCCGCTGCCCCCAGAAAATGCCGGCGGGTGATGGCCATGATGGGTTGATTGTACCCTATCCGGCCAAACGTACCGATGCCGTCCGGTCGCCCGGACGATGCCGCGCTACCGGATGCCGGCTCGTCTTCACCGTGGATAGGGATGACCGCGAAGAGTGGTGAAAGCACGGTAGATCTGCTCGGTTAGCATCACCCGCGCCAGTTCGTGCGGAAACGTCATCTTCGATAGCGCAATACGGCGCGTCGCCCGGCGAGGCCAGTCCGGCGGCAGCCCCTCTGCTCCGCCGATGAGGAAGACGAGATCCCGCGCTTCTGACTCCGCCCGTTCCACGAGCGCGATGAATCCAGCCGAATCCATTTGTTTCCCCGACGGATCCAGCACGATGATCTCCCCCGTTGGATGCCGGGCCCACGGGTCGAAACGTCCCGGTTGGATCTCCCGCATCTCGCAGCGGGCATACCGCCTCGAACGCTTGATGAACTCCTCGGCCATGGCATTCGCATGCCGGTCGCGGGGCTTCCCGATGAAACAAACGAGAACCTTCATGCCGGTTTTGCTGGCCCAGAATGATTGACTTGGGTTCGATTCATGTCTAAATAGGTTAGATAAGGAGGGTCATGTTATCCCCCAAGTTTATCCAGTTGATTGAAAGCCACTCCGACCAGATCGTCGGGGAGGTGCTCCGGCAGATCCGCCGGGACCCCAAGACAACCTACATTGCAACACTTCCAAAGTCCGAACTGGAGTCACAGTTCGCCGAAATCGTCCGCAACCTGGGCCACTGGCTCACTGAAAGCCCTGAGACCGAGCTCGCCCGGCGCTTCGGGAACCACGGCCGCCTTCGGCGGCAAGAGGGCGTCCCCATCCATGAATCAGTGCGGGCCCTCCAACTTCTGAAAGAAGCCATGCTCGATCACATCAGAAATCAGGGCGTTGCCGACACCTCTGTCGACCTCTACGCGGAGGAGGAGCTCGAACACCAGATTGGACTCCTCTTTGATCATGTCATCTACCACGTGGTTCGCGGCGCCGAAGTCCCGCTCCCCAGGGCGGCCCGCACAGGTAGCTGATCGCTACCCGGCATCGCGCGACTCGCGCCGGCCTCCACTCGAGTATTCCGCCCCGGGTTGTTAATTCCCGCGAGCGAAAGGCGTCTCCGCAATGAATGAAGACAAAAGGAGCACCCCCGTGCAGGCCGCGGCAGAGATAACCCCGGCAATCCTTGACTCCGGCCGCCTGGAAGCGATCTTCAAGCAGCACCACGGCCTCGTCTTTCGTGCCGCCTACCGCGTGACCGGCAACGCGGCCGATGCCGAGGATGTGCTCCAGACGGTCTTTCTC
The DNA here is from genome assembly GCA_964385765.1 of uncultured Solibacteraceae bacterium. Taxonomy (GTDB): domain Bacteria; phylum Acidobacteriota; class Terriglobia; order Bryobacterales; family Bryobacteraceae; genus CAWELS01. The sequence continues at coordinate 5,678 of CAYLSS010000078.1, read as the reverse complement.
CGGATGGTCCGCCGGTCGGACACCATCGCCGACGTCGGTGAGGTCGAGAGCTACCTTTACCGCGCCGCCGTCAATGCGGCGTTGGATCTTGTCCGGTCGCGCCGGCGCGGCCAGCCTGTTGCCCTGGACGATGCCGCGTCGCACGCAGTCTCGGACTCGAGCCAGAGACCAGACAGGCAAATGGCGAGCGATGACATACGCAACTGGCTGCGGCAAGCCGTCGCCGGACTCAGTGGCCTGGCGGCCGAAGCGTTTGTCCTGCGGTTTTTCGAGGGCAAGAAAAACACGGAGATCGCCGAGCTCCTCGGCACAACAGCCTCCACCATCGCCGTGACCCTGCATCGGGCCCGCGAAAGGCTGGAGCGTGAATACAGAGCACAACTTGGAGGCATGTCATGAGGGCGAACGAAAAGTACCCCGATCTTGATGCGGTGATTGATTCGATCCAAAAAGAAACGATCGATCCGAATACGGCCCGGGAAGCCGGCAAGCGGGTGTGGGCCAAAATCTCCGCCGAGATGCAGTCCCGGGGGCCCGATACGATTCGAGGCTGCGATGATTTCCGGGCGCTGTTCCCCTCCTATCGCGACGGCGCGCTCCCCGAGGCGCGCAACCTGCTGGTTCGCGATCATTTATACGAATGCGTCGGCTGCCGCCGCGAGTTCATGCGCCAGGATGCCAAGGCGCCCGCCGCTCCCCCACGTCCGACCCACCGCCTCTTCCAGGTCCCCCGGTGGGCAATCGCGGCGGCGCTCGCGATCGGCGTCGGACTCGGCTCCTGGCAGATCTGGAACCTCCTTGGCCCGCCGCCGGCGGGAGCCGCCGCAAGCGTGACTTCCGTGAACGGAACCTTGTACCGAATTGCGGACGGAACCATGGAAGAAATCGGCCCCGGCTTCGATCTCTCGGCTGGACAGACGATCCGGGCCGCCAAGGATACGGCCGCCGTCATCCGCCTGCGCGATGGATCCATGGTCGAAGTCAAGGCTCGATCCGGCTTCTCCATCGGTGAGACTCGCCGGGATGTGACCATCCGGCTCGATCGCGGCAGCGTCATCGTCGCGGCGGCCGAGCGCGCGTCCGGACATCTGTATGTCTCCACTCGCGATTGTCGGGTCGCCGTCACCGGCACGGTCTTCAACGTGAACAGCGGAATGAAGGGCTCGCGCGTGTCAGTGGTCGAAGGCGAGGTACATGTCGCGCAGGGTTCGCGAAACGCCATCCTCGGGCCCGGCGACCAGTACTCCAGCAGCCCTCATATGACCAAGGTTCCCGTCGCCGAGGAGTTCGCCTGGAGCCGAAACGCGGATCGGTATGTAGCCCTCCTGGAAGAGCTGGACGCGCTCAGCGAGGAGATGGACCGCCAAGTTCGGATGCCCGGCGCGCGTTATGCCAGCCGGCTGGCGCGATATCTCCCCGCCGGCACAGTGCTTTACGCCGCAATGCCCAACCTCGGCGAGGCCATGGCCGATGCACTGCGCGTCTTCGAAGACCAGTTGTCCCGGAGTCCCACCCTGAACGACTGGTGGCAAAAGGAAATGGGCAATGGCAAGGGCCGGAAACTCCGCGATACCGTCGATGAGATCCGTCGCTTTGCCGCATTCCTGGGTGATGAGATCGTCATCGCAGCCACCATGGACGAAGACGGCGACATGGATGAGCCGGTCTTCCTTGCCGAGTTGCGGCAGAGCGGACTCCCGGAGTTCGTCCAGGCCGGGTTGCAGGCCCATGGCGACATGAGGCTCCAGGTGTTTTCCAGCGCCGCCCAGATCACCGACGGCGCCGGTGAAGAGCTGCTCATGTACGTCAACCAGGGCGTGGTGGCTCTTGCGGGCTCCGCTGGCGCGCTGCGCCGGATAGCCCTGGCGGTGGAAGGCGTCGCCGGCGGCTTCGAAGCCACTGGCTTTCACGATCAGATCGCCGCCGCCTATCAGGAAGGCGCGTCCTTCCTGCTCGGAGTGGACCTCGAGCGCCTCAAGCAGGGCGGCGACGGCGCCGAGATCCTTGGCAACGTTCGCTACCTCGTCATCGGACAGAAGGAAGCCGATGGCGCACCCGATACCCGCGCCGTGGTCAGCTTCTCGGGCGAACGAACCGGCGTGGCCTCCTGGCTGGCCGGCTCTGCTCCAATCGGTGCGCTGGATTTCGTCAGCCCCTCGGCGACCATGGCGTCCGGCTTCGTCATCCAGGAGCCGACCCGTGTGCTCGATGACCTGCTGGCCAACATTCCCGACTTCCGCGAAGACCTTGCCGAGGCTGAGGCCCGGCTCGGCCTGAGCATCCGCAATGACCTGGCTCGGGCTCTCGGCGCCGAGTTCGCCTTCGCCTTCGACGGCCCGGCCCTCCCCGTTCCTTCATGGAAGCTCGTGGCCGAAGTCTACGACGAAGCCACCCTGCAAAGCTCGATCGCCCGTCTGATCGACACGGTGAACCGCGAGGTTGCCGATGCCGGCGAATTGGACCTCGAGCTCAGCGAGATCCTGATCGACGGAAACCGCTACTACCTCATCAGCACCTCCAAAGGGCCGCTGGCGGAGATCCACTACACCTTCTACAACGGCTATCTGATAGCCGCCCCCACGCGGCTCCTGGTGAATCAGGCCATCACGACCCAAAACAGCGGAGCGACCCTGGTGACCTCTACCCGGTTCACCGAATTGCTGCCCCACGACGGCTACAACAACTTCTCCGCGATGATGTTCCACCAGTTCGGATCCGCTGTCGCCGGCCTCTCCGAGGTCCTGAGCGACCAGCAGAAAAAAGCAATGGGCGGTCTCGATAGCCTCATGGAGCCAACACTCGTCCTGGCGCACGCCGATCGCGACCACATCGTGGCCGCCAGCCGTTCGCAAGCCCTCGGCTTAACTCCGGGCAATCTGTTCGGCTTGAGAATACCAATGAGCCTCGGCGGCCTGTTCGACTTCGACGAAAAGCAAAATTCAGGCGAGAAAGAATAGATTCGCCATCCTCGCCCTGCCGTCAGGACCCGGGGCATCCCCGCTCCGGGCCTCCTGTCGCCCTGCATCGCAGTAAATCACAACTATCCCCAGGGAGCACGCTCGAACTGACTGACGTTGCGGATGACCAGTGTGAGAGAGCGTGCTCCGCTGCCATGCGACTCAACCAGCCGAGCGCCGCCCGGGACGCCCGGGAATAAACCCTTTACAGTCCCGGCATTTCGCCCTATACTGTGCTCCAGTCGTCGTCAGAGGGGAACACTTGGACTCGCAAGCGGATATTCTCGCTTTGTTAGGTGATTCGCACGCAAATGTCGATCATTTTCCCCCACTCGTCGAACAGTGCCAGACGCGTTACGGAGTGCTGCCATTCGTCGGTGCGGGGATGTCCCGCCCGTTCCAATTTCCTCTGTGGGGTGAGTTTCTTCGGCGCACGTCCGAACGCGCCGGGCTGACCCAGAAGATACAGGATCGGATCGCGGCAGGCCAATATGAAGAGGCTGCGTCGGACCTGTTGGAAGCCTTGCGCCCGCGACAATTCCAGGACATTCTGGCCAGCGCTTTTGGCGATCGCGCCCTGCCGGACGCGCCGCTCGCCGGCGCGGTGGTCGAACTCACCCGCTTCCCATCCGGCCCTCTAATCACGACGAACTTCGACCGCGTCCTCGAAGCGGTGTACCGGCAGGCCGGCTGCCCTCTGATCCCGTGCTGGCAGTCGCAGGCGACGCGGGGGCTCGGAGAGTTCCAGCAGGGAAAGCCGGTTCTGCTGAAGCTGCACGGTGACTGGGCGGAGCCGGAGACGCGCGTCCTGACCCTCGAAGAATACGTCAGCGCTTACGGCAGCGTGAAGGCGGAGAACTACAACCGCGAGTTGCCTATCCCGCAACTCCTCGAACTGCTGCTGTCGCTGCACTGCTGTCTGTTTCTGGGCTGCAGCCTGCGCCAGGACCGCACGGTCACGATCCTCACGAGCCTTGCCCGCGAGAATCCGCATGGCGCGCATTATGCGATTGTCGAGCGTCCGACGGACGATGCCGAGTTCCGGGCGCGCGCGGCGGAGCTTTCCGACCAGAATATCCGGCCCATCTGGTACCCGCCGGGCAAGCACGGACTTATCGGTCCAGTGCTGTCGTATCTGGCGGGCGTTTCGCAAACTGCCCGGGAATCGGCCGGGACCATCTCAATTCCGTTACCGAGCGAACGCGCCCACGGGATCCCGGAGCCCGGGAACTCCATCATTGGACGGCAGGAGGAGGTCAGCCAGATCACGACCATGCTCGAGAGGGCGCGCCTGGTGACTATCGCCGGGGCCGCCGGCTGCGGAAAGAGCCGGGTGGCGATCGAGGTGACGCGGGCCGTCGCCGATCAGTACGAAAAAGGCGCCTGGTTCATCGAGTTGGCGGACCTGGCCCCGGAAGCCGAGGCCGAGAAACTGCTGCCGTCGCGGATCGCCACGAGCATCGGTGTCACGCAGCAGCCGACCCGACCGCCCACCGAGGCACTGGCAGAACATCTGGCCAAGGGGTGGTGTCTGCTCGTGCTCGATAATTGCGAGCACTTGATCGGCTCCTGCCGCGAGCTGATCACCTATCTGCTCCAGCAATGTCCCGGGTTGAAGATCGTCGCTACCAGCCGGCGGCTCATCGAGATTCCAGCGGAGCGGGTCTACCCGCTCCGACCGCTGCCCACTCCGGAAGAGGAGGACACTGACGCGCTCCGGGCCGAACCCGCTGTGCGGCTGTTCGTCGAGAGGGTTCGGGCGCACTCGCCCGACTTCCAGGTCACCGCCGACAACGCGGCTGCAATCACGGAGTTGTGCCGCGCGCTGGATGGCATCCCGCTGGCCATCGAGGTCGCGGCGGCACGGCTCGGGGTCCTGTCGGTCGAGGAATTGGTCCGGGATTCAAAGAACCTGCTGACGACGGTGGGCAGTACTCAGGCCGGTCATTTGCGGGCGTGGGACACTCTGACACAGGCAATCGACTGGAGTTATCAACTCCTGGCGGACGAGGAAAGAGCGTTCCTGCGTTCGCTGAGCGTCTTCGACGGAGCCTGGACGAGGGACGCCGCGGCCGCGGTTTCCGGTGACGAATCGGCCGACAAGGCCGTGACCACCAATCATCTCCAGACCCTGCTCAACAGCTCCCTGATCCTGAGCCGGAGGTGGAACGGGACGATCCGGTTCCGCTTCCTGCAGCCGATCCGCCAGTTTGTCGAGGGGCTGGTGGGGCCCGATGAGCGGCGAACCTGGGAACGGCGGCACGCGGCCTGGTTCCTGGAGCTGAGCGAGAAGGCGGCGCCGCGGCTGCTCCAGGACGATCTACAGCACTGGCTCGATGTCTTGCAGGCGGAGGCGGACAATCTCCGCGCGGCGGTCCGCTGGGCCGTTTCCACCGGCGACGCGGAGACGGGCCTGCGGCTGGGCGCGGCGCTATGGCGCTTCAGCGAGATTCGCGGGTCGTTCGATGAAGGCCGCGCCCGCGGACGCGACCTGCTGGAGATTCCCGGCGTCGAAAACTTCCCCGCCCTGCGCTCGAAGTTGCTCAGCGGAGCCGGCATGCTCGCCTACCGGCAGACCGACTTCGCCGAGGCCGAGGCCATGTTCTCCGAAAGCCTCGCCATCGAGGAGCAACTGCATCAGCAAGGCAAGGCCGATCGCGCCGGCATGGCCAATTCATTAAATGATCTCGGCAACATCGCCTGGAACAAGGGCGACGACGC
>CAYLSS010000077.1:5989-9647 GCA_964385765.1 uncultured Solibacteraceae bacterium | reverse complement strand
ATCCAGGCCAGTTTCTCCTGCACGAGCTGATGTGAGGCGATCGGCCGGTCATCGAACTGCTTTCGGTCGAGCGAGTAGAGTCGGGCAGTCTCATAACACTCCATTGCCGCCCCTATCGCGCCCCAGCCGATGCCGAAACGGGCCTGAGTGAGACAACCCAGCGCCGTCTTCAAGCCGACGGCTCCGGGGAGCATATTCTCGTTGGGGATCCGGCAATCCGTCAACGAGAGGCTGGAAGTGACCGAGGCCCGCATGGACAGCTTGCCGTGCAGGTCCGTGGTCGAGTAGCCGGGCGTGCCTCTTTCCACCAGAAAGCCGCGAACGCGCCCTTCGCCCCTCGCCCACACGATCGCCACATCGGAGATTGAGCCGTTCGTGATCCAGGTCTTTTCGCCGTTCAGCACCCATTCATCGCCCTCGATGCGCGCGGTGGCTCTCATTCCGCCGGGGTTTGAGCCAAAGTCCGGCTCGGTCAAGCCGAAGCAGCCGAAGGCCTCGCCGCGAGCCATCTTTGGCAGCCACTTCCGCTTCTGTTCTTCTGACCCGTAGGCATGGATCGGAAACATCACCAGCGATGTCTGGACAGAGTTGAAGCTTCGCGCGCCGGAGTCTCCCCGCTCGAGTTCCTGCATGATGAGCCCGTAGTCGACGTTGCTCATCCCGGCGCAGCCGTAGCCCTCGAGGTTCGCTCCAAAGACGCCCATTTCGGCCAGGGGCGGGATGATTTCTTGGGGGAACCGTCCTTCGTTGTAGCACTCGCGAATGACGGGCTTCAGATGGTCCTCGACAAGCTCGCGGACCGATTGCCGGACCAGCAGTTCCTCCTCGGTGAAGAGGGAGTCGATGTGCATGTAATCTACACCACGGTAGGGCGCCATGGCCTTGATTCTATCGCTCCGCGACGTTGATCAGTCGACCGGCTGCGGCTGGGGCTCGGCCTCGGGCGGGGGCTGCGGCTCGGGCTCATCCAGGTATGGATAGTGGATGCCGCGATGGTGGAGCTTGAGCGTGTAGATGCTGTGCGGCAGCATCTGGTGTGAAAGATAGACGCTGGCAGCGACGGCGGCCATGAGCGGCAGCATGATCCGATAGTCATTCGTCATCTCGAACAGAATCAGAATCGAAGTAGTGGGCGCCTTCGCGGCGGAGGCGAAGAAGGCCGCCATCCCGACCATGGCATAAGCGCCCGATCCGGCGGTCCACGCCGGAAACAGAGCATGCACCACCATACCGAACGCTCCGCCCAGCATCGCGCCCATGAAAAGCGACGGGGCAAAGACGCCGCCGGATCCGCCGCTGCCCAGGGTCGCGCAGTTAGCGATCAATTCCATGACAAAGAGCGCCAGCAAAAGCTCGAAAGAAAATCGCACCCAGAGAGCCGAAGTCATGGCGGGAAAGCCGGCGCCGTAAATCTGCGGGAAGAAGCGCAGGATGAGGCCCACGAACAGACCGCCCACCGCCGGCTTGAGCCACTCGGGGAATCGCCAGGCGGCGAACCAGTCCTCCGAGCGGTAGAGTACCTTGACGTACAAGAAGGCCGCCAGACCGATGAGCAGGCCCATCAGGAAGTAGAGCGGCAACTCCCGCATGCTGATCAGCTCATAAGGCGTGATGTCGAACGCCGGCGAATTGCCCAGATAATGCCGGGCGATCATCGCCGAGCTGAGCGATGTGAGCAGAACAAGGAGGAAATCCGCCTGGATGCGGCGCATCAGCACTTCCATGGCGAACATGGCGCCCGCGATGGGAGCGTTAAAGGTTGCCGCCACACCTCCCGCGGCTCCGCAGGCGACCAGCGTCCGAATGTTGCGCGTGGTCAGATTCGCCATCTGGCCGAGGGTCGAACCAATAGCCGACCCGATCTGCACCATGGGCCCTTCGCGTCCCGCCGTTCCGCCGAACCCGATGGTCATCGACGAGGCGATAACCTTGATCGCGACCACTCGTTTGCGGATCCGTCCGCCCCGGACCGCCAGCGCTGTCATCACCTCGGGAACCCCGTGGCCCTTCGCCTCGCGCGCGAACTTGTAAATCAGCGGACCCGCCAACAGCCCGCCGAGGCTTGGGAGCAGCACCAGGTTGGCCGGCCCGAAGATCTCGAGCGCGTGCGCGATCGGCTCCTGAGCCAGTTCGGAGATCGATTCCAGCAGCACGATGAAACCCACCGAGCCGAAACCGGTCAAAATGCCGGTGACAACGGCGAGGATGATCAGGTAGTTTTGAGAGGGGAGAAACGAGGTCCGAAACCAACCCTTGGCGATCCCCCATGCCCTGGCAATCGATGCCAGATGTCGGGCGATCTCGACAGCCGCCCAGGAGACCAGTCGCAGACCTTCCCGTGTCCGGGATTTGAGGTTATCGGGCTTGTCGGTCATGAGCCCGGCTCAGCCTCCCGGGGAGCGATTGCCACCATGCGTGCCCGCTCTCCCTGCCGGATGGTAAGCACCATGGGGTGCGGGTGGTTCTCAAAGCGTTCAAACGGCGCACTGTCGCGATCGGCAAGCTTCTCGCCTCCGGCGGCGATAATGGTGTCGCCGAACTCGATACTCGCGGCCGCGGCCGGACCATCGGGAAGCACGCGGATCACTTTCCAGCCTTTCTGCTCCCACTCGACGCTAATACCGAGCTTCGGAAAGAAGAGAACGGTTGGCCGCATCGGGCGGCAATCGGGACCGGGCTTGCGCGTCGCGCCCTGCTCAATGCGGCCGTCTCTCAGCACCCGGTAGCGGACCAGCGCCCCGGCCTCGGCAGCATCGTACTGCTCGTTGAACTCGGCCCCGCTTGTAACCGGCTCACGGTTCCACTCGAGCAGGACGTCGCCGGTCCGGATCGAAGGTTCGGGAACGAACGCCTCCTCCCGGACGCGCTCTACGAAGACGCCGCCCTCGATGTCGAGCAGATCGCGCACCTTGCCATCGAGATCGCTCACCTCAATCGCCTGGCACGCATGACCCTCCGCCAGCCGCTGGACCAGGCCGGGCAGGCTGTCGGCTGGCAGGATGGTCCGCCCCTGCGGCGTCTGGGTGGTGATCGCCACCAGTTGGGCGTCGAGATCGACCACCGCCGCCGTTTCAACCGAGTCCGGGAATGGGACGGCGAAATCGATGGCGCTCGTTTGCCCCGCCAGGGGTGGCAGCACGGAGGTCACATATCCCGGAATCACCTGCTCGCGCCCGTCCGGCTCGCGGCTGATCGCCACGACATAGGAGCCAGGCCGGATGCTCAAGTCGCCGGTCCCGTCGAAATTTGAGACGCCCTCCATTTGCTTCACCGCCAGCAGGGCGATGCCCAGGTCAGGATCCATGCCCAACACGCGAAAGGGCGGACTCCCAAGGGTCGTTTCTCTCGATGCAGCCAGCGTTTCACCATCAGCGGGAAACGGGTGAAACTCCGACTCGACCTCCTTGGCGGCACGCAGCGAGGTGATGGCCACTCCCGGCGCCACCATCACCCCGGCGCGGTTCCGCGGCCCGACCAGAACGATCTTGTCAGCCACTAATTCGGCCATCTGCCACCAGTAGTCGGAATGGTAAGTAAGCGGCGACTTCTCGAGCGAAGGCCGCAGCGAGGGAACAGTGATCGCCGGCAGCGAAAGCTCGATCTGCCGCGAACTCCCTTGGGTCTCCTCCGGCCAAAACGCCCCATGCAGCAGAACACC
>CAYLSS010000077.1:0-5979 GCA_964385765.1 uncultured Solibacteraceae bacterium | reverse complement strand
GATCACCGCCAGGCACAAAATGAACGGAAACAGGAGACGGCGCTGGTGGAGCGTTCCGATCACCGGCCACTCCAGGAACTTCTTCATGCTGCCATCTCCTTCATCTGCATCGCATTCATCGCCCTGCGCTTCGGGAGCGGAAACCGATCTTCGTCCGGCCGGATTCCGGGCCCTCGTGTTTCTCTTCGGCTGGGATTGCGACAGTGCGAGGCCCCCTCCCGGTCAACCTCCTCCTCGCTAGTGACCGGTTGTACCCCAAACAATTCCATCTACATCATATTCGATTGACGCGCTCCAATCACCGTTGCACGCCAGAGTTAAACTGTTGGATTGCGCCGTCCGGCTTAGCTTTTGAACCATGCCCATGAGTTGGTCCAGCCCAATCCCAATCACCGAGCTCACACTCGTCCGTCACGGTCAGGCTTCCTATCTCGAAGGCGACGATTATGACCGCCTCTCCACCATCGGCGAGCGCCAGGCCCGGCGGCTCGGCCATTATTGGCGCGAGCACGGCGTTCGCTTCGACCTCATCTTCTCCGGACCCGCCAAGCGGCACCGCGGCACGGCTGAGCTTGTCGCCGAGGTCATGACCGGGTCCAACCTTCCCTGGCCGCCGGTCACCACACTACCGGAGTTTGACGAGTTTCCCGGTGAAGCAGTAGTTCGCCGGCTCGGTCCTCTTCTGGCCGCGCGCCACCGGCACATTCAGGAAATGACCGATGCGTTTAACTCCGCCCTGGACAAGCTTGCGCGGAAGCAGGCCCTCGATATCCTGTTTCCTGAGGTCGCCTCCCGCTGGGTCGACGCCGAAGTTCATGTTCCGGGCGTCGAAACTTGGAAGGACTTTGTCGCCCGCGTCAGCCGCGGGGTCGAGCGCATCCGGGAGGTGGCGGCGCCTGGCAGCCGGGTTGTCGTCTTCACCTCGGCGGGGCCGACGGCGGTGGTAACGTCGCTTGCGCTGAGCATTCCCCCGCGCAAGACGCTGGCACTGGCCTTCAGCCCTCGCAACGGCTCCTATTCGGAGTTCCGCCTCAGGCCGGGTTCGATCGGATTGAACACCTTCAACAGCTTTCCGCACCTGGATGACCCGGCGCTGCTGACCTATCGGTGACTCCGTTACCAGGGTAACAAAGACGTCATAATCATTGCTAATTCGCTGGAGAAAATCTGTAACTTTGTCGAAACGGCTTCGCCCCCGGAGCCCGACTGCTCAAAGCCGTCTGCGTGTTTTTTGGCGGCCGGAATAAGGACAAGAAATCCTCATTCTGAGATCGATCCCTAAAGGCGGGATACATCGGGAATGGCGTCCGATCTGCGATCCTGAATGCATGAAGTTCCAGCGCAATCATCTCCTTTGGTCCATCGCGCTGCTAGCCGTGCTGGCTTCGACGCCGCCCGCGGCGGGGGACGAACTCTTCCTGTGGGAAGTCAAGGGTCCGGAATCCCGCGTCTACTTACTCGGATCAGTCCACTTCGCGCAGGACAGCATCTATCCGCTCGACGATGCGATCGAGCAGGCCTTCACCGACTCGGACACGCTGGTGGTCGAAGTCGATATGAACAGCATTGATCCGCTAGCCCTGCAGCGGAAGATGCTCTCGGCGGGCATGTACACCGATGGGACGAAGCTTTCCGACACGCTGCCCGCCGATACGCTTGAAGAGTTGAAAGCCTTCGCCGCCGAGCGCCAGTTTCCTTTCCAGATGCTCGACTCCATGAAACCGTGGTTCGGTTCTCTGATGATCTCGATGATGGAGCTTCGGAGGCTCGGCTACAATCCCGACCTCGGTATCGACAAGCACTTTCTGGACCAGGCTAAGCAGCGCGGCATTCCAGTCGAGTCCCTCGAAACGGCCGATTTTCAGATCGACCTCCTTTCAAGCTTCGGCCAGGGTCTCGAGGATGAGCTCATTGACTACACGCTCGACTACCTCGACCGGATCCCGGAGTCCGTTGACGAGCTGATGACCGTCTGGAGGCGGGGCGACGAGGCCCGGCTAGAGGAGCTGCTGCTCGAATCCGAAACCGGCGACGAACGGTTCGAACCCATCTACGAGAAGCTGTTCTACGAGCGAAACGCCTCCATGGCGGAAAAGATCATTCAACGTCTTGTCGCCGGGGGCAACTGGTTTGTTGTCGTCGGCAGCGGGCACGTCGTCGGAGATCGCGGCATCGTCAGCCTGCTCGGCAAGGACGACCGGTTCACTGTGCGGCGCGTGGTCGCGGCAGCCGTCCGGTAGCGAACAGCCCACGGCGTGGGGCGGACGGTCAGTGTACGTTTTTTCGGTTTTGGCGCCGATTTCTTCTGGCGGCCGGCGGATGGGTTCGTTGTTGGTGCGATTCGGCCGGGCGTTGCTGGCTCTTCGCAGCGCAGGCCGACGGTCAGTGCACGTTTTTCGCGTTGGGGGCTGCGGCGGTCGGTGTAGGTTTGAGCTTGCATGGACGTCGTCGGGTTGATCGTCGCGCGGGGTCGGAGAGGATGGGCGGCGCGCGGCGGGGTGGGTGGGGTGGATGTCGCTGATATTATGAGGGTTGCTGGATTGGTGAGAGGACGTGACCCGCGTTTTGTGAGGCAGGAGTAATCTGGCCGAATGGCGTGGTCTGCGCCGATCGGCGATGGACGAGGGGATTAGCCCGCCCGCAATGCCGCCTGCCAGTTTTGCTGATGAATCAAGTGCTCCAGACGCTCGAGGCCGGCCGGCGCCTGCAAGAGCAGGAACAGCGCGATGAAGGTTACTGCAAAGGCAACCACACCGCCATCTCCGTGACGCCCCGGTTGGCCCAGACGGCGTACGGAATGGCGGTCAACCCTGCGCCTTCGAGCACTGTCACGCCGCCCAGGAGGTCCGGCCGGTGCTTGGCTTCAAACTTGGCGTCGATGGGCAGCGCGAGGTTGAGCGCGCGCCCGCCATGGTCGACTCCTTCCACGCAATACACCACCGGGCCCCGCTCCAGCGCGACACGGTCCTTGAGGTTCAGCACCGACGGGTGCGCGAGCACGCGCCGCACCGGCATTGGGAGGCGTAATTCCACAATATCACCAGGGCTCCACTCCCGGGAGACGGAAAGGAAGCCCTTCTCGATGGACAGCGGTTGGGGTTCGCCGTTGACGGTCAGCTTCACCGGTTCCGCTTCTTCGCTGCGGTAGCGATAAAGGTCGGAGGAGACCGGCCGTCCGCGGGTCCAGGAGGGGACCCGCAGCCGCAGGGTGAATTCCTTCGGGCTGTCCGGCGCGACGGCGAGCCTCACCGTGCCCTTCCAGGGGTAGGCGGTCTCCTGCGTGATCTTCACCCGTTGCTCGCCGATGCCGACATCCGCCTCGGTGGCCCCGTAGAGAAGCACGGAGATCCCGTCCGGCGCGGTGGCGTAGAAGTATCCGTTCAACGAGGCCAGGAAGCGCGCCATGTTGGGTGGGCAGCAGGGCGTCCGGTACCAGGGTTGCCTGGGCGCCTCGTCGCTTTCTCCCTGGCCTTTGCGGACGCCTTCCCGCTCTCCTTCACTTACGAGGGGATTGGTGTAGAAGTAATGCGTGCCGGAAAGGCTGACGCCGGAGAGGATGCCGTTGTACATCAGCCGCTCCATCAGGTCGCCGTACCGCCCGTCGCCGGTGGCCAGCAGCAGGCGGTGTGACCAGAAGAAGCTGCTGATGGCGGCGCAGGTCTCGGCATATCCCTTGTTCGGCAGATCATACTTGTCGCCGAAAGACTCGCCGCTGCGCTTCGAGCCGATCCCGCCCGTGATGTACATCCGCCCGGCCACCATGTCCTCCCAGAGGCGCGTCGTCGTGTCGAGGAACTTCCGCTCTCCGCTCTCGAGATAGACGTCGGCGGCACCGGCGTTCAGCAGCGATTCCTGGACGGCATGGCCGTCTATCTGGTACCGGGAGGCGAAGTTGTATTCGTCCAGCGTCTGCGCGGCGAAGTCCAGGTAGGCTTTTTTTCCGGTGACCCGGTAGAGCTCCACCATGGCCATCTCGTGATTCGGGTGCTCGTTGCGCAGGTTGATGGGGCCGCGGTTCAGCCGGTAGGGCAGGCTATTCGGGGCGCCGAACTTCTCCACGATCAGGTCGGCGAAGCGCAGGATGGGATCGAGAAGCTTGCGTTCACCCCTGGTGCGGTAAAGCGAGATGGCGGACTGCGCCAGGTGGCCGAAGTTATAAAATTCGAACCGGTTCTCCGGGTGGAACGGCCCCTTACCCTCGGGCAGGAACAGAGGGTTGCCGAAGTAGGAGTTGATGTAGCCGTTGGCCCGCTGAATGCTCAGAACCAGGGCGATCACCTTGTCGAGATCGGCCGCGATCCGGCTGCACGCCTCTCCGCAGGACGGATGGCCGGCGTAGTAGCCGCCCGCCTCCATCCACTTGTAGACGAACTCGTCGTTGTTGGGCTTGGGACCGGGTTCGCGGCGCTTCTCGGCGATGATCCGGAACGGCTCCAGGTGCCCGTGCCGTTCGAACTTCCGATGGAGGTCATCCCAGCCAATGTTGATGTTGGTCTGGATGCGCGGCTTCAGGAACTCGTCGGCGAGCATGACGTCAAGCAGGTCGACCGGTTTCAGCGCGGCGTGGGAGTAGCTCCAGCCGGTGGGAACGGACCGCTCCGGCTGTGCCAGGGCGGCGACGGTAAAGAAGAGCAGGAGAATGATGGTCTTCAATCTGCAACCATTATCGACTACAATAGGGGGCGATGACAACCCGAGTGTGGAACCGGCGAGAACTGTTGCAGACGTCCTTGACGGGGCTGGCCGCGGCCGCCCTGGGGCGCGGCCAGAAAGCCAACCGGCGGCCCAACATCGTGCTCATCATGGCCGATGACATGGGCTTCTCGGACCTCAACTGCTATGGTTCCGAGATCAGCACCCCCAACCTCGACGGGCTGGCCGAGAAGGGAATCCGCTTCACCCAGTTCTACAACACGGCGCGCTGCTGCCCGACCCGCGCGTCGCTGCTGACCGGGCTTTATCAGCACCAGGCCGGCGTCGGCCACATGACGGGCGACTACGGAGAACCGGGCTACCGGGGCGACCTGAACCGGCGCTGCGTGACCATCGCCGAGGCGCTGAAACCAGCCGGCTACACCACGCTCATGTCCGGCAAGTGGCACGTGACGCCGCACGACGGGCCGAAGCACAACTGGCCGCCGCAGCGCGGGTTCGACAAGTTCTACGGAACCATTCTGGGAGCCGGCAGCTTCTACAATCCGGCGACGCTCGTGCGGGGCAACGAGTTCATTGAGCCGGAGACCGAGGACTACTACTACACCGACGCGATCGCCGACAACGCGGTGCGGTACATCCAGGAGCACGGCGGCGACGGGAATCCGTTCTTCCTCTACACCGCCTTCACCGCCCCGCACTGGCCGCTTCACGCTCCCGAGGAGGCCATCGCCCGCTATCACGGGCGCTACGACATGGGCTGGGACGCGCTGCGCGCGGAGCGCCGCCAGCGGATGATCGAGATGGGTCTCATCGAGGAGCGCTGGCCGCTCACGCCTCGCGACGACCGGGTCCCGCCGTGGGAAGAGGCCGAGCACAAGGAGTGGCAGGCACGGCGCATGGAGGTCTACGCCGCCCAGGTGGAACTGATGGATCGCGGCGTCGGCCGGATTGTCAGCGCGCTGCGGGATGAGGGGATCCTGGAGGACACGCTCATTCTGTTCCTGGCCGACAATGGCGGCTGCGCCGAGGAGCTGTCGACAAGCTGGGAAGGGGATTTCATTCCGGAGAAGACGCGCGACGGCTGGCCCGTGCTGTGCGACAACGACCCCTCCGTGATGCCGGGTCCCGAGACCACCTACCAGAGCTACGGGGTTCCGTGGGCCAACGCCAGCAACACGCCATTTCGTCTCTACAAGCACTGGGTGCACGAAGGCGGCATCGCCACGCCGCTCATCGCCCACTGGCCGGGCCGCATACAGGGCGAGGGCTCGCTGGTCCACGAGCCCGGCCACCTGATCGACATCATGGCCACCGCCGTGGACC
>CAYLSS010000076.1:0-9681 GCA_964385765.1 uncultured Solibacteraceae bacterium | reverse complement strand
GGATAGCTTTCCACAAACGACGGCGAGAGGATTTGCATGTAGCGCGCCAGAACAATCAAGTCCACCGAATGCTTGCGAAGCAGCTCGAGCTGTTCGGCCTCCGCTTCCGCCTTCTTCTCCTTGCTGACCGGTGTGTAGTAGAACGGTATCCCGTGAAACTCAGCCAGCGAACGGGCGTCGGGATGGTTGCTGACGATGAGCGGAATATCGGCCGCCAGTTCCCCGCTCTTCTGGCGGTATAGAAGATCGGCCAGGCAGTGGTCGTAGCTGGAGACCATCACGCCGATCTTGGGGCGCACCGACGAGAGCTCCAGCCTCCAGGTCATCCCGCATTCCTCGGCGATGGGCCTGAACTCGTTGGGAAACCGCGCCAGCGGAAGCGCGAAATCCGACAAGTCCCACTCGACCCGCATGAAGAAAAGGCCCGCCTCATTGTCCTGGTGCTGATCCGCATGTAGGATGTTCGCGTTATGGCGGTACAGGAAGTTCGCCACGGCTGCCACCAACCCCTTCCGGTCAGGGCAGTCGACTAAGAGGATCGCCGTGTTGGACACTGCTGGCCGGGCTCAGGCGGGCTTGTCAAAGACGGCGTTGTTCAGTTCGCCGACAATGTCGATGGAACTCATGTCGTACTTGCGCGCTACCTGCTCGATCGTGCAGTCGTCGCATGGCCCGCGAAAGCCCAGCCGCTCGAAGATCTCCACCGTCTCCGGATGCTCCCGCTTTACATCCCGGACAATCATTCCAGGCCGGATGAATTCGTCAAATCGCATAGCTGTTCAGAATTCTTAGTGTAGCAAGCCGCACGTCGCCGTCATTCCGCCCCGGCGTCATGCCGGCGGAACCATTCCAGCACGTGAGCCACCTTCGCGATCAGGCGGCTGGGCCGCGCCGCGATGTTGTGGCTCGCTTCCGGGATCCGTACCAGCGCAGTGTCCACCCGCCGCAGCTTTAGTGCCTGGTAATATTGCTCGGACTCAGACATCGGCGTGCGGTAGTCCGCCTCACCGGTGATCACCATGGCCGGGGTCGTGACGTTGCCGACAAGCGAAATCGGCGATCGCGCCATGTAGTGCTCGGCATGCTCCCACGGTGGTCCAGGAAACCAGTATCGGGGGAAATAGTTGTAGGCATCCGCGGTAAGCGCCCAGCTATACCAGTTAATTACCGGCTTGCCGACCGCGGCCGCACGGAAACGGCCGGTCTTGCCGATGCTCCAGGCGGTCAGCACACCCCCGCCGCTTCCACCGGTAATGAACAGCCGGTTTGAGTCAATGTAGTCTTTAGCGACCGCGGCATCGACGCCGGACATGAGGTCATCGTAGTCCTGGCCGGGGTAGTTGTGGTGAATAAGGTTTCCGAACTCCTCGCCATAGGAGTCGCTGCCCCGCGGGTTGACGTAGAGGACCACATAGCCGGCGGACGCGTAGAGTTGCATCTCGGCCGAGAAGCGCGGACCGTAGTTCGCCACCGGACCGCCATGGATTTCCAGGATCAGGGGATACTTCTTCGAATCGTCGAAGTCAGGCGGGAACAGCATCCACCCTTGGATCTCGCGTTCGTCATGGGCGGATCGGAAGCGGATCTCCTCAATTGCTCCCAGCGTCTTGTAGCCGAGCACGTCGTCGTTCAGCCTGGTCAGCAGCCGCCGGGCGGAATCGCCGCGCCTTTCGACCGCGACCTCCGCGGGATGATGAGGATCCGTCCACGTGTAAGCCACGCGCCCTCCCGCGGATGCCGTGAAGGAGCCGCTCGGATATGGCCTCCCGAGCGATATTCCGCCAAGTTGTCCCGCGACGGTCTCGACCGTCCCATTGAGATCAGCCAATGCGATCCTGGTTTCGCCATGATCGTCGTACTGGAAGTAGATGCCCGTGCTGTCCGCGGACCAGGTCGGATTGGAAACGGACCGGTCGAGCGAGTCGGTCAGCGAACGAGGCCCCGTTCCGTCGGCATCCATGACATACAACTTGGTTACCCGGTACCATTGCCGCGTGTCGTCGAAACCCGTATAGGCGATCCGTTCGCCGTCGGGCGATACGGCGGGCGTGTTGTCCGGCCCCTTGCGTTTCGTTAGCTGGACCACCCGCCGGTCTTCGAGGTTGACCCGGTAGAGTTCGGTGTTCACCGGATCATATTCGGCGTCCTCCCGGCGGTTTGCCGAGTAGACGATCGCGGAGCTGTCCGCCGACCATGACAGTCCCCCGCCCCGCCGGTCTGGCTGGCGCCAAGGGCCGTTGGTGAGTCGCCGGGGCGACCCGCCTTCCGCCGGAATCACGTAGATCTGCCGGTAGCCGGTCTCGAGATAGCCGGCGCCATCGTAGCGGTAAAGAAGCCGGTCAATCACCTTCGGCGATTCGGCACACTTCGCCCCCTCGGGCTTGTCCGGCATGGGCGCGTACTTTTCCGCCTGCTTGGGCGCCAGCATGGAAAACGCGATCCAGCGGCCGTCCGGTGACCAGGTCAGATGGGAAGGCCTCTGGGTCAGGTTCGTCAGCCTGGCTGTTTCCCCCGAGTCCATCCAGCGCAGATAGAGCTGCGGGGAATCCCCTGCCGAGGAAACGTACATCAATCGTTCGCCGTCTGGCGACCAACGCGGGCTGCTTTCATGGCCGCCCGTGGTCAGCGCCCGATGGCCGGAACCGTCGAACCGGATGGTCCGTAGGGTGGTGACCGTCCGGTCGGTCATGATGTCGCGAGCCGTACGGACGTAGACCACTTCCTCCCCGTCCGGGGAAATGCGTGGATCCGAGGCGTTTTCGAGCTCGAAGATGTCTTTCGGCCGAAGCCGATCGTCGGAGAAACCTTCCTGCGCCGAACCGGCTCCGGGAATGAAAAGAATAAGAGCAAGCAGGATGGGAATGGCTTGGACAGGCGTCATGGGGTATCTCTCACCGGGACCTTCGCAATCGCTCGCGGCGGCGCGACTCATACGCTGACCACCGGACAAGGCGACATCCGGATAATCGAGTAAGCGTTCGCCCGCAGCCGCCCAAAAACACCCGCCGCCGAGCCGCGGCCGATCACGAGCACATCGGACTCCGTCTGCCGCGCCAGAGAGCACACCGCTTCGGGCGCATCGCCGCTCTCGATCATCGTCTCGACCTCCGCCTCGCCCGCCGCTTCACCCACGAGCCGGTCGAGTTTCGTCTGGATGTCACTCGTCAGGTGGGTCTTCCAGTCCTTGTCGGAAAGGTCCCCGGCCTCGGCTTCCAACTGGGGCATGGCATGGACCAGCAGCAATCGCGCTTTGTACGCCTCCGCCATGCTGGCGGCCCACGTGACCACTTTGGCGCTCTGCGGCCCGAGATCGACGGCCGCCATCACCGTCCGGAAATGGATCCGGTCCACTTCAGGGGCATCTTCGAGATGCACGCCGGTCCAGACCGGACAATCGGCGTCGTGGAGGATCTTCGCCGTCACCGATCCCAGAATGAAGCGGCGGAACGGCCCGTATCCATGGGTCGAAACCACGATCAGATCCACCTTTTCATCATGGGCATACTGTACGATCTCCTGCGCCGGATCGCCCTCGACCAGCTTCCGTTCGGCCTGGAGTCGTGGTAGTTCATCGCGGAGAAAAGTCTCGAGTTCCCGTCTCACCTGCTCATTGCGCGTGGCGAAGAGCTCGTGGACCACGGTCCCGCCCACCTCGAGGGAGCTGAACTCGTAATGCGGCGGCGGCAGCACATGGAGCAGAACAACGTGCGCGTCAAAGTGCTCGGCGAGAGCTTCCACGTAGCGAACGGCCCCGGCCGAACGCTCCGAAAAGTCGACCGGAGCCAGAATGCGCTTCATCTTGAACATTGCAAACCTCCCCCTTACGGATCTCGCTTCGGCGGAATATGGTCGCAAGCCGGGACTCTGACGCTCGCGGGAAAAGTCGTCTCCGCCCGGCGTCTAGCCCATGCGCACACCCGTATCGGCGATTTGGGCCGTGTAGACGTAGACCGCTATCAGTATTATGGCCCCCACCACGACGATGGCCGTAAGGATCTGCCCTAACCGGTCCACCTTGGCCACTTTCAAGGCAAGTACCTGTTGATTCGCAGCCGCTCCTTGCTCGTCGTCACGGAGGTGAACCGTGTCATCCTCACGGGCGGTCAGGTGTTGGCGATACGCCAGAAGGCCGAGTATGACCACCGACAGTATTGCCAGGATCACGATAAACGGAAGATAAGTCATCGCATCATCTCCTTGTCACCCGGGCGCCGGACGTCAGTTCCCGGCTCGCAGGCCGGCGAAACGTCCGGATCCGAGTTTCAGACCTGATATTGAGTCTCGGGCAACTCACGTTATCACAAACAGCCCGGACAGGAAACCGAAAACGCGACTCGGGGGCGAACTCGCCTCAAACGCAGCCGGCGACACGCAGGCCGGCGGCGAGCACCGCCAAAACAGCAGTTCCCAGAGGGTCTTCGCGGAGGACCGCCGACTTCAAACCCGCCTTCCAGGCGGCATCCAGGTCCTCGGAACGGTTCCCGGCGATTAGGACGATTCGCTCGGGGTGTGGAACCGCGGAGAGCGCAATGATAGGCCCGATCTTTGAGAGCGAGTTGGATCATTGCATCACTTTCCTTCTCATCCCGCAGCTTGCCGCGGGATGCACTCCCCGTCGATCGGAGGAGTCTGCGAGCGAAAGATAAGCAATCTGGTGGCCATTGCTGGTCGTCACATAAATCGCGACTTTTCACCCACCTGGACGGTCAAATCTGTTGAGTAACACGACATCAGGTGTGCCTGAATACCTCAATCTGTCGAATTATTCGGACAGTTCGCCGGTTTCGTAATTAACAGCGACACGAACCTACCGGTATTATACGCCACCCTCTGGGGGAAATTACGCACAAGATCAACATGTTTGTGATATTGTTGAGATGTCGAGGCATGGTCGTTTCTCATCCATGGGCCCTCTGATGATTGCCACCATGATGCCCAAACTCACTCCTGAATGGCGCGGAGACAACCTGCTGGAGGCTGTTTTCGACCAACTTAGCGATGCGCTGATCATCTACGATCCGAATCGGATCATTACCGGAGTAAACCGGGCAGCGGAGAAGTTGTTCGGGATGACCGCCGAGGAAATGGTGGGCCGGGAGTGCGGCGAAGTCTTTCGCTGTGCGGTTTGCGAATCGAACTGCGGGATGCAGGTCGGATTGACCCAACTGAGCGGAGCGCCGAATGGGACCGTGCGCCTTCATACGGACAACGGCCGCGAACGGCTGGCGGTGATCCGCACGGCGCCGATCCGGACGTCCGATGGCGAGGTCGGCGGCGTGGTGGTGACGGTCAAGGACGTCACCGAGGAGATGGAACCGCAGAAGCGGGAGGTGATCGCCGAATCGCAGTCGATGAGCGACGTGATGAATTTCGTTCGGCGGGTTGCCGCGAGCGAGGCCAGCACGATTCTGATCGAGGGCGAAAACGGTACCGGTAAGGACTTGGTCGCCAAGACGCTCCATCATCAAAGTCTTCGCCAGGCCGAGCCTTTCATCGCGATCAACTGCGCCGCCATTCCCGAGACGCTGCTCGAGAGCGAGCTCTTCGGTTATGAAAAAGGCGCATTCACCGATGCGCGGGCCCAAAAGCGAGGCATCTTCGAGTTGGCTGATAAGGGCACTCTCTTTCTCGACGAAATCGGAGAAATCCCCCTGATGCTCCAGGCCAAGCTCCTGCGCGTGCTCGAGGAACAATGCTTCCGCCGTCTTGGCGGGCTCAAGGACATCCAGCTCGACTTGCGGGTGGTCGCGGCGACCAACAAGAACCTTCGGGAAGCGGTCCAGGAGGGCGCCTTTCGACAGGACCTCTATTTCCGCCTCAATGTCATTCATATTACGATTCCCCCCTTGCGCGAGCGGCCCGAGGACATCCTGCCGCTGACGTCGTTTTTCATTGACAACTACAACCGGAAGTTCAAGCGCCAGATTACGAGCATGAGCGACGATGCGAAACGCACGCTGCTGGCTCACGACTGGCCCGGGAATGTCCGTGAACTGCGGAACGCCATCGAACGTGCGATGATCCTGGAAGAGAGCTCTCAGATCCGCACCAGCAGTCTCCCGATGGCAATCAGCCGCGGCGGAACCGATACGGCCGCGGCTCCTCCGCCGCCGGCGGAGGCATCGTTTCCCGATGCGGGCCTGTCACTGGAGGACAACGAGAAGCAGCTTATCCTCCGGGCGCTCGAGAAGACCGGCGGCAATCAGACCCAGGCCGCCAAGCTGCTCAAGATCACCCGGGACACGCTCCGCTACAAAATGAAGAAGTTCCACCTGCGGTAGAACTACTGCAGGTAGCCCAGGCTCTTCAGGGCCTCGCGGTCACTCTCACTCATCTTGGATTCACCCTGCGTCTTGTTGGTGATGTCGTGCCAATGCTCCATCGCTGCGGTCTCCCGCTCGTAGACGGCCGAATCCCGCGAATACTCGGCCGAGCGGAGCTCATCGGGGTCGGTCTTCAGGTCAGTCACCTCCACCTCTTCTTCACGAGGCTCCCAAACCACCTTCCGGCCGTCGCGCGCATAGCCGACGCGCAGCGGCTCATCCATGTTATGCAGCCAGAGCCGTGAAATCCACGAGGGCATCACCCAACGCTGTCCCGCCCACGTAATGTAGCGGATCGTCTCACCGGGCTCCCACGGCTCGCCGTTCCAGGCCGGGGCGAGACTCTTACCCCGGAACGTATCCGGAATCGGTTCCTTTGCGTAAGGGCGGACGGTCAGGTCAATGAGCGTCGGAGCGAGGTCGAGCAAGGTGACTTCGTGTTCAATGACCTTGCCCTCCGGGATCTTTCCGGGCCAGCGGAAGATCAGCGGCACCCGGACTATATTTTCGTAAAGCGCCCGTCCATGACCCTGGTAGCCGTGCTCGCCCAGGCTTTCCCCGTGGTCCGACAGCAGGACCACCAGGGTATTGTCGCGGAGGCCCAGCTCGTCCACTGATTTCAGCAACTCTCCGACCCAGTGGTCCGTATACCGCACCTCGGCATCGTAGTTGCGGACGCGGCTGCGCATCTCGTCGTCGTAGGTCTTGAAGATTGGAGGCTCTTCGCCGATCCGCTCGGTGACCTCGAATCCCTCGCGAAGCTCGTAAGGGCTGTGCGGGTCGAAGTAGTGCACCCAGAGGAAGAATGGCGACTTCCGTTGCTCCTCGAGCCATTCGATGGCGGCCGGAGTGACATCTTCGGCCCAGCGCATCGAGTTCACGAACTGGTAGGAGCGGTTCATGGTCTGGTCCCAGTGGTCGAACCAGCGGTCGAGCTGCACGACGCTATCGGCCAGCACCCAAGCGCTGACGAAACCTGCATTGGTGTAGCCGAATCGCTGGAGGATTTGCGGGACAAAGAGCCACTTCGCGTCCTGGGGAACGGCGAATCCGTTGAGTCGGGCCCCGTGCTCTTGGGGATAGCGGCTCGTGAACATGCTGATGTGCGACGGCCCGGTGCGAGGGACAACGGTGTTCGCGTTGGTGAACCGAACGCCTTCCGCGGCGAGCTGGTCGATCACCGGGCTGGTCCGCAAATGGTAGCCGTAAGACGACAGGTGATCCGCACGCAGCGTATCGATAGTGATGAAAACAACATTCGGAAGCTCGGCATCGGAAAGATCGAGTTGCGGCAGGGCCGCGCTCGATTCAGCCGCGGCCGCCCCCGACGGCCGGCCCTGCGACGGGTTCCCCTGGGTGAACAACCACAACCCAATGGCCACGCATATAATGAATACAGCAAACCAGCGGACTCGTCGAAGCATCTTTTTCATGTTCATGTACTCGATCTCTGAACCTTCTTAGACGTTGGACAGCGGAAATGTCGCGCGTTTTCGCTCAGACCCAACAGCCATTCGCCGGCGAAGATCGGCTGATGGACTCAAACACCTAGCTTAGCTCATGCATGCGGCGTCCAAAAAGCCGATCCAGCGAGCAGCGCCGACCTGAGATCGGGAAGTGAGATCTTTGGAACCGAACAGTCAATCTCGCAGTCGCCGGAGGCGCGAACAAGCGGCCGCTGAAGCAGTAAACTAAGCAGGTCATGCCTGTTACGCGTCTGTTACTGACCTTCGTCCTCGCCTCGGCGATGGCGCCCGCGGCTTCATTGGAGGAGGCGCGGGCCAACGCCGCCGACGCGCGGCGGGGTATCCGGTTTTGCAAGCGGCTGACCTATGGCTGGCTGGACCAGGCGGATCCGCGGACCGGCCTGATCCCCCGCAATCTTCGGCAGTCCTGGTTCTGGAACGCCAAGGATGCAGCCGCCGACAACTTCCCGTTCTTCCTGCTCACCGCCCACGTCGCCGACTCGCATCACCTGAAAGACGTCACTCTCGCCATGCTCGAAACCGAACAGCGGCTTACCAACCACATTGACCGGCTGCCAGACGATTACCTTTTCGAGCGCCAGGGGTTCCGCGACGAATACGAGCTGGCCGATCTCATCTTCGGGGCGTCGGAATACGCCAAGGACGGGCTGACGCCGATCACCGAGTGGCTCGGACCCGGTCCATGGCTGGACCGGATGCGAGGCCTGGTCGAGGACATCTGGAAGCACGCTCCGGTCGATTCCGCTTCCGGCAAGCTGCCGTCGCAGAGCATCGAGGTGAACGGCGAACTGCTCCAAGTTTGCAGCCGCCTCTACTGGCTCACCGGGGAGGAACGGTACCGGGAGTGGGTTTTCCGCCTTGCGGACCACTACTTCTTCCACGAAGACATCCTCGCCTCGCCCCGGCTTCAGCTCGACGATCACGACTGCGAAATCATCGGCGGGCTTTCGGAAGCCTACGTAATCGCCGCGAAGACCGACGCCGAGCGCTGGAACCGCTACCGGCCGCGCATGCACCGTATTCTCGACCGCGTCCTCGAGCATGGGGCGAACGAGCATGGGCTGCTCTACCACACCGTGCACCCCGAGACCGGCGAGATTCTGAATGACGATCTCACCGACAACTGGGGCTACAACTACAATGCGTTTCTCACCGTGGCTGAAATCGACGGGGCCGAACGCTACCGGGACGCCGTGCGCCGCGTGCTCGGCAACATCCACCGCTATCTCGATTTCCCATGGGAAGGCGGCGGAGCCGACGGATTCGCCGACTCGATCGAAGGCGGCATCAACCTGCTGAATCGGGTCCCGGTGGCCGGGGGCTGGCAGTGGGTGGACGACTCCATGGAGGTTCTGCTGGCCAAGCAGGAGCCCAGCGGCATCATCGAAGGCTGGCACGGGGATGGCAACAGCGCGCGCACCACCCTCATGTGGACCCTGTGGAAATCCCAGGGCATCGCCGCCTCACCCTGGCGCGACGACCTCGAACTCGGCGCCGCCCGGGAGGCCGGCGGCCGGCTCCACATCTACCTCCGCAGCGAATATCCCTGGCGCGGCACCCTCCGCTTTGACCGCCCCCGCCACCGCGACTACTTCCACATGCCCTTCGACTACGCCCGCCTGAACCAGTTTCCGGAATGGTTCGTGGCCGAGCGCGATCGGAGCTACCGGCTCAGCATCGGCGAAGCTTCGGCCCGCTCAATCACAGGAGAAATGCTTTGGAACTACCCGCTGGAGCTTGGGGCGGAAGAGGAACTCCACCTGACGATCGGTCCGGAGTAGAGACTCTCCGGGCGGCTAGACCGGGCTGTCCCGCAGCGCAGGCGGGGTCATGGATCGGGGACTGGGGAGGGACTGGGGGGATGGAGGCGG
>CAYLSS010000075.1:0-9683 GCA_964385765.1 uncultured Solibacteraceae bacterium | reverse complement strand
GCCTGGAGGTGGCGAGCGCCAACAATTTGATTGTCGCGCCCCTGAACACCGTGATGCGCCGCTTCGAGGACTCGAACAGCTATCTGAAAGACGAGATCGACGGCATCTACATCCGGGTGACGCCGGGTACGGATTCGATCGAGATCGCCAACGTCGTGACCGCGATCCTGGCATCGACTCACAAGGACGCGGGCGACTTCGAGGTCACCGTCCCGGCTGGCTTGCTCGAGCAGCGGCGACGGACGCAGTTCATCTTTAGCATCGTCATGATCTGCATTGCCGGCATCTCCCTGCTCGTGGGCGGCATCGGCATCATGAATATCATGCTGGCCACTGTGCTGGAGCGGACGCGGGAGATTGGAATCCGCCGCGCCATCGGCGCCCGGCAGGTGGACATTATCCGCCAGTTCCTTACCGAAGCGGTCTTGATCTCGATCATCGGCGGTTTAATCGGCATCCTTTTCGGGTTCACGTTATCGTGGACTATTGCGGCAACCGCAGGTTGGTCGACGGTGGTAACTACCTCCTCGATTGTGGTAGCCTTCGGCGTATCTGTCGGCATCGGACTGCTTTTCGGTATTTACCCCGCGATCCAGGCCGCCAAGCTCGATCCAATTGAAGCAATTCGTTACGAATAGCACTCAATCCAATGCGAATAGCCCTGATTCAAGCTGTACTTGCACTTACTCCCCTGGTCTGCGCCCAAGACTATCTACGTAATGTCCACGTTGTCGAAACACGAGAAGGACACTCCCGCATAGAAGCTCCGGTTTTCGGCGTCGAGGCCTACTTTCGCACACACTTCACGCCCTCTTTTCCGGACTTTGACATGAAGGCGCCGTCTCGGCTGTCAGACTTCGTAGTTGACGGTCATCTGGAGCTGTCGCTGCAAGGCTATCTCGAGCTGGTACTCGCTAACAACCCGGACTATGCCATTCAGAAGCTTTCGGTCGAAGCTCCTCGGAATGCGATGACCCGTGCGCTGGCGCGCTTCGATCCGACCGCTACGGCAAGCTTCCGCGGAACCCGGAACGTGACCCCAACCAGCAGCGAGCTGGAAGGCGCCCAGACACTCAGCCAACTGACCCAGCCGCTGAACTTCACTTTTGGCCAGACGCTGGATACCGGCGCCCGGTACGATGTCGGATTCTCGGGTAACAAGCGTTCGACCAATAGTCAGTTCGCCACGGTCAATCCCTCGATCAACGCGTCGCTCGACGTCAGCGTGTCCCAGCCGCTGATTCGAAACTTCGGACGCCGGGTCAACCGGCTGCAATACTATATCGCGCAGACCCGGTTCGAGCAGAGCCGCTATGACCTGGAGGACCAGCTTCTGTTTCTGCTCGCGCAGGCGGAAAACGTCTACTGGGCCGCCATCGAGGCCCGGGAGAACCTTCGGGTGGCGCAGGAGAACGTACGGCTGAACGAAACGCTGTTGAAGCGAGCCGAGCGAGAGCTAGAACTCGGCGCCATCTCGGCGCTCGATATTTACCAGCCGCAGCAGAACCTCGAGAACGCCAGAATCGGGCTCATTCAGGCCGAATACCGGCTGGAGCAGACGCTGGATGGACTGCGCCGGCAAATTGGCGCGGACCTGGTACCCGACTACCAGCACATGCCGGTCGTGCTAACCCAGCAGGTTCTGCCATCGCCGGAAGAGGAACCGTCGGATCCCGAGCAAATGGTCGAGACCGCCTACAGGTTGCGGCCGGATCTCAAGAGCACGATCCAGAACCTGGATGTCGACCAACTACGATACGAGATCGCGAGCAATCAGCTCAAGCCGGATTTGAGCCTTTCGGCTAACTACAGTTCCAAGGGTTTGGGCGGCAATCTGACCGAGTTCGACAATGGGCGGCCGGTGGGCATCATTCCCGGAGGGATCGGCGACGCCCTGAATCAGCTTTTTTCCTACAACTTCCCCACCTACGGAGTCGCCCTCACTCTTCGCCTGCCGATCCGGGACCGCAGCGCCGTGGCCGACCTCGCCGACGCCGCGGTCAGCAAGAAGACGAACACCCTTCGAATTCAGTCGCTGCAGCAGGACATCCGGCTGGACGTGCTGAACGCCGTCAGCCAGCTCGAGAGCAGCCGGGCGCGGGTGCGGCTGGCGCAGACCGCGCTCGATTTCTCCCAGAAGCGGCTGGACGCCGAGCAAAAGAAGTACGATCTCGGCGTGACCACGATCTTCTTTCTTATTCAGGCGCAGAATGACCTGGTGGCCGCCCAGAGCGCGGTGGTGACGCAGGCAGCCCAGTACCGGCGCAATCTGACGCAGCTGTTGCGGGTAACGGCAACGCTGCTCGAAGAGCGGCACGTCGTGGTCGCCATCGACTGAAGCGGAGGCGATCCGATCGCGGCCGCCAGCTAGAATGGTCGCTTGGGGCGCATTCGCATTCTCTCCGACAACGTCGCGAACAAGATCGCTGCGGGCGAGGTGGTGGAGCGTCCGGCCTCGGTGGTCAAGGAACTGCTCGAGAACTCGCTGGACGCCGGGGCCGCCTCGCTGCGGGTCGAGGTCGAGAAAGGCGGGCGTCGTCTGATCCGCGTGACCGACGACGGGTCGGGGATGATCCGCGATGACGCGATGCTAGCCTTCGAGCGTCACGCCACCAGCAAGCTGAGCGACGTGAAGGAGCTCGAATCGATCGCGACGCTCGGCTTTCGAGGCGAGGCGCTGCCGTCTATCGCGGCCGTGTCCCGGCTGCTGCTCGAAACGAAATCCGAACAGGAGACCACCGGGACGAGGGTGGAGATCGCCGGCGGGAAGCTGCTGAAATGCGACGAAGCGGCACTCGCCAAAGGCACCGTGATCACGGTCCGCGATCTCTTCTTCAACGTGCCGGCCCGGAAGAAGTTCCTCCGCAGCGAACAGACCGAGCTGGCGCACATCGCATCGCTCGCGACCCACTACAGCCTGGCGCATCCGGACAAGAGCGTGGAGCTGCGGCACGGGGCGAAGTCACTGCTGGACGTGACGCCCGTCGGATCAGCACGGGAACGCGTGTGCCAGGTGTTCGGCGCACAAACGCTGGATGATCTGATCGAGCTCGACGGCCGGGAGACGAAGCTGACTCTACCGGCTCGCTATGGCGGGACGGAACCCGAAATCCGCGATTTCCGCCTGAGCGGGTTCGTTTCGCAGCCACAGGTCCAGAAGACGAACCGCAACTCGATTTTTGTGTTCGTGAACCGCCGGCTGATCCGCGACCGGCTGATTCTCCACGCGATCTCCTCCGCCTACCACAACTTGATGCCGCCGGCGGCCTATCCGTTCGCGCTGCTGTTCATCGACTGTGACGCGAACGAAGTGGACGTAAACGTGCACCCATCGAAGACAGAGGTCCGGTTTCGCCACGGCTCCTTTGTCCATGACTTTGTGCGGGATACGATCCGCGAGCAGCTCATGGCCCGGAGGCCGGCGTCGAGGGTACCGGTGGGGGCGGTGTCGCCGCTGACCGGTCCGCCGCCCGAGGAGACGATCCAGCCCGGGGCGCGGCTGCCTTATTCCGAGTTCACGCAGCAGATCGAGGATTTCCGGTTGCGAGAGGCGGCGAGCGACGCCCCGCGCAGCGTGCTGCCCGGCGAGGAGGCGACCGGGTCGCCCGCCGCGTCCGGGAGCCTGCCCGAGATATCGATCGAACGGCCACAGCAGCCGCCATCGCTCGAACCACAAGGAGAGACGTCGCCGCCCGCCGGCGCGTCGCGGCCGGTCAGCAAGCTGAAGGTCCCGGAGACGCACGGCCCGCTGCCCGAAGGGTCACTGCCCGCTGAGACTCCGAGTCTGGAATCGCTGGCCCACCTGCGGCCGCTCGGCCAACTGCACCAGAGTTTCATTGTGGCCGCGGGTCCGGACGGTCTTTGGATCATTGACCAGCATGTGGCCCACGAGCGCATCCTCTTCGAGCAGGTACTGCGGCAGCAGGCAGCGGGTCAGGTGGCGATGCAGCAGCTCCTGATGCCGATCATCCTCGAGCTGACTCCGGCGCAGGAGGTCGAGTACGCCGATATCGCCGCCGATCTGAACTCGATGGGTTTCGAGACCGAGCCGTTCGGCCGGCGGACCATCGCCGTGAAGGCGGCGCCGGCGGGGATCGGAGCGGGGGACGTCGAGCGCCTGATCTTCGAGATTCTCGAGATTCGCGAGGGTGAACTGCGCCAGGTATCGCTCAGCGACCTGCGCCGCGGGATCGCCGCCACCATCGCCTGCCGGGCGGCGATCAAAATCAACATGAAGCTGGACCAGACGAAGATGGACTGGCTGCTGCGGGAGCTGGCAAAAACCGACTACCCGACAAGCTGCCCCCACGGGAGACCGATCGCGCTGCGGTACCCCTTGAAGGAGATACTGAAAAGCTTTCACCGGATATAGCAAATGAAGCGGTTCCCCTGGCAGGGCAAGGCCGGGCTCCACCGAGCCGCTCAGTCAGGCGTTCGTTCACTCCTTCTCCTCGCGCATAATCCCGTTGTCCCATTGGTCCGTGCGGAACGGCGAGGCAGGGAGGCCCTCGGCATTTCGCAGCGTGTTGACCGGATGGTCCCTCCATGCGTAGCGCACAGCCGCGGGCGCCGGTACAGCATCACTCGAGACCACCACCGTCCCATCGTCGATCCGGGCTTGGGCCGGGTGGAAGATGCGATCAGGACCCGCCACCACAAAGCCGCCGAGCGAGCCGCCCGCAGCCTCCAGCCCGCCGCCTATGTGGTCGAACCAGAGCCGTACTTGACTTCCCTCCGCGGTCATCTGGCGGTAGAGCGGTCCCGAGCGAACGAGGTCCCGCCCATAGGTCGCAGCCAGCGCCCACCGCGCGAGACGCTCGCCGACGTCCTGCTTGTTGCGCGGGTGGATGTCATTGGGATTGCCGATGTCCGTGGTTACGGCCATGCCGGTATTGACCAGATGCAGCGCCTCGGTCTGCGACTCCCGGAGCACCGGCCAGTCGGTTGTTTCGACCGCCTGGAAATTGGCGAGCTGGACAAAAAGGAACGGGAAATCGCCCTGCCCCCAGCGAGTGCGCCAGTCCTGGATCATCGTGGTAAACAGCCGGCGGTACCGATAGGCCTGATCGGCGCCCGCGTTGGATTCGCCCTGATACCAGATAGCGCCCCGAATGTTGTAAGGAACCAGCGGCGCGATCATCGCGTTGTACAGGCTCGCGGGCGCATGAGGGTCGCCCGGACCCCGCGGCGGCCGAGGCCGCCGTGGCGGATCCTCGCCTCTCGCCTTCATTCTGGCAGCCCGCTCTTCCCACTCTTCCAGCACCTGCTTGTAGCGCAGCATCTCCGACGGATAGCGTTCGAGTATCTTATCCCAGCGCTCGAGATAGAAATCCAACGCCGGATTCGATTCGAGCGCCTCCATGCTGGTCCACGCCTCCGCCGGAGTGCCGCCCCAAGCCGACTGGATCACACCCACCGGCGCCCTGAGATCCCAGTGCAGCCGGCGGGCAAAGAAATAGCCTACCGCCGAGAAGCCCGGCACCGTTTCCGGGGAGCAGCGCTGCCATTCCCCCTCGACGTCTTCGAGCGGCTCACCGGCCGTCTCAAGCGCCACCTTAAACAGGCGAATCTCCGGGAACTTCGCCGCCGACGCTTCTGCTTCGAAGTTGTTCGACCGCTCCACCGGCCACACCATGTTGGACTGCCCCGAAGCAATCCAGACCTCGCCGACCAGCACGTCGCGCACGACCAGCGTATTGGTTCCCTCGATCCGCATGTCCTCCGGCCCGCCCTCGGCGAGCGGCATCAGGTATGCCTCCCAACGTCCCTGATCATCGGCCTGAGTGTTTACAACTTGCCCTCGAAACCGTACCGTGACCGATTCGCCGGGGGTGGCCATTCCCCAGATCCGCACGGGGATATCGCGCTGCAGCATCATGTGGTCGGAGATCAGCGCCGGCAGCGATACGGCGGCGTGTTGAGGAACAGTGACCAGAGAGAGGAGAACAGCAATCAGCGTAAGTCGTCGCAACATGCCGACTTTGATACCACACTACCGGGAGGCGTACAACCAGGCCCGGACGATCTACGTCGCCTTCTCAATGGTGTCGGTCAGGCTCTCCCACTCCGCGGTGAGTGCCTCGAGCCGGCGGCGGTGCTCTTCGAGCACGTCGCTTAGCCGCTGCGTCTCGTCCGGGTTTTTGAAAACGGCCATCTCTTGTTCCGCCTCGGCAATGGCCGCCTCGATGCGAGCCGTTTCCTCCTCGATCTCCTCGCAGCGGCCCTCCATCTGTCGCAGCTTGATCGGATTGATGCGTCTGGCCGGCTCCTGCTGTTCCGGTTCGGCTTCGATCAACCGGTCAGGGAGGTCATCGCCCTGATCGCCGTCCGGACGGGCGTCGATCAGGCTGCGGCCTTCTTTCTGCCTCAGATAGTCCTCGTAGTTGCCGGCGTAGACGGTCACCGCGCCGTCAGCAACCTCGAAGGTGCGGTTGGCCAGACTGTCGATGAAATAGCGGTCATGCGAAACGAACACGACGGTGCCGTTGTACTTCTCGAGCGCTCCCAGCAGGACGTCCTTGGCTCGCATGTCCAGGTGGTTGGTGGGCTCGTCGAGCAGCAGGAAGTTCGAAGGAGACACCAGCAGGCGGGCCAGGGCATAGCGATTCCGCTCGCCGCCGGAGAGCACGCCGATCCGCTTGTAGACGTCGTCGCTCGAGAACAGAAAGCAGCCCAGCAGCGAGCGCAGTTGAGTCACGGTCCAGCGCGGGGCCACTGTCGAGAGATCGTCAAGCAACACCGTGTCGGGATCGAGTTCGCGGTACTGATCCTGCGCGAAATAGTTCGGTTCGGCGTTGTGGCCCAGCGTGTACTCGCCGCTCGTCAAGGGCTCGACTCCTGCCAGCAGCTTCATCAGCGTCGACTTGCCGGCCCCATTGACGCCCACCAGCGCGATCCGATCGCCCCGCTCAATCAGGAAATCCACGCCTTCGAACACCACCTTCTCGCCGTACCTCTTCGAGACGCCCTCGAACTTCGCCACCACGCGCCCGCTTGGTTTCGGCTGGGGAAAGGCGAAATGGATCGCTTTTTCTTCAGGCGGAATCTCGATCCGCTCCATCCGTTCCAGCTCCTTGATCCGGCTCTGGACCTGCTTCGCCTTGGAGGCCTTGTAGCGGAAGCGGCTGATGAAGGCTTCGAGCTGTTGAATCCGCTCCTGCTGGTGGCGGTGGGCGGCTTCGAGCTGGGTCCGCCGCTCATCCTTCTGCACTTCGTACTTCGAGTAGTTGCCCGCGTAGAAGTGAGCCGTCGAGTTCCACAGCTCGACAATCCGCCTGACGGTGACGTCCAGGAAAAAGCGGTCATGCGAAACGATGACGTAGGCATGCGGATAGTCGCCGAGATACTCCTCGAGCCAATTGCGGGCTTCCAGGTCGAGGTGGTTCGTCGGCTCGTCGAGTAACAGCAGGTTCGGCTGCTCGAGCAGAAGCTTGGCCAGGGCGATCCGCATCTGCCAGCCCCCGGAGAACTCCTCTGTTGGCCGCGTCCAGTCTTCCTTGGCAAAACCAAGGCCGGAGAGGACCGTGCCCACCTTGGCCTCCATCGTGTAGCCGTCCCGCGCCTGGAACTCGGTTTCCAGGGTGTGAAACCGCTCAGATACCTGCCGGTAGCCGGCCGAGGCAGGGTCGAGCTCGGTCATTTGGTGAGTGACCGTTTCGAGTTCCTTTTCGATCGCCTGAAGGTTCGAAAACACGCTGAGGCACTCGGCGAAAACGGTCCGTCCTCGCAGCGTGAGGCCTTCTTGCGGAAGATAGCCGGCGCTGACGCCCCGTGCCCTCGACACCGTCCCGGAATCGACCGACTCCATCCCGCAGAGGATCTTCAGGAGTGTCGACTTGCCGGTTCCGTTGGCGCCAACCAGCCCGATCCGGTCCTTTGGGCCGATCAGCCAGTTCACTCCGTGGAAGAGCGTTCGGGCTCCGAAATGCTTGGCGGCATCAGTGAGCTGAATCATCGCTCTGTGATCGCGAAGAGGCTCATTCGCCTGTTCCGCCAGCGGAGTGCCGCAGGATTTGGCCTGGACGTCGTCCGGTCAGCTTGCCGTCCTCCACCACCGCCACGCCATTCACCAGCACCAGCTTGAATCCCGACGAATAGCGGTGCGGATCCTCGAAGGTGGCGTGGTCGGCGACTTCTTCCGGATCGAAGAGCACCAGGTCGGCGGCCATGCCCTCACGGATCTGCCCGCGATCCCGAAAGCGGAACGTGCGGGCCGGCAGCGACGTCATGCGGCGAATCGCGTCCTCGAGGCGCAGGACCTGGCGCTCCCTCACGAAACGGGCGAGAACTCGGGCATTAGTGCCATAGGATCTGGGATGCGGCTTACCCTTGCCGAACTCGCGGGTACCGCCGTCGCTCGCGATCGCGGTGTTCGGGTAGCGCATGATTCGCTCGACGTCCTCCTCCGACATCGTGTGATAGACCATCTGCACGGAACCTTGATTCAGCAGCTCGAGGATCGTGAGAATCTCGTTTTCGAGCTTCGCTTCCCGCCGTCGCATGAGATTGATTTCGGAGATCGTCTTTCCTTCGAGGCTGATATCCGGCTCGAAGCGCGCGACCATTGCATAGGAGTAATCGGCGAATCCCTTGCGCCCGATCTCCTCAACCATGTCGGCCACGATGCGACCCCGCGTCTCCGGATCCTGGATGCGCTTTCGCATCTCGTCGCGTCCGCCTTCGATGGCCCACCCCGGCAAACGCGACATCAGGCTGGTGGAAGAACGGTCATACGGATACTGGTCGACGACGACGTCGACTCCGTCCCGACGCGCCTGCTCGACCATCGCAATCGACTTCACACTGCTGCCCCACAGCTTCTTCTCGTCGACCTTGAAGTGCGAAATCTGAACGGGAAGGTCCGCTTCGCGTCCAATCCGGATCGCCTCCTCGATGGCCGCGAACAGGCCGGAGCCTTCGTCGCGCATGTGAGTCGCGTAGATCCCGCCGCGGCGTCCGGCGATTTCGGCGAGGGCTGAGATTTCATCGGTTCCGGCATAGAGGCCTGGCAGGTAGATCAAACCAGTCGACAGACCGACTGCACCTGCCTCCATGGCGCTGGCCACGAGCTCGCGCATCTGCTCCAGCTCCTCGCCGGTCGGGGGCCGATTGTTGGTACCCATGACTTTGGCTCGGATCGTGTTATGGCCGATCAGGGAGGCGACGTTCAGCCCGATGCCCAGCTCTTCTAGTTCAACGAACCATTGCGCCAGGTCGAGCTGGGAGCCTCCGCAATTACCCGTGACCACCGTCGTGACTCCGTCAAAGACGAAGTTGTCTCCGCCGGGCACCTTCGCCACCGTGCCCTCGATGTGGGTGTGAACATCAATGAAACCCGGCGCCAGCACACGCCCAAGGGCATCCACGATGTGATCGGCCTGCACGTTGGCAAGCTGGCCCACTGCGGCGATCCGGCCGTCGGCGACCGCCACATCCGCGTAGAACCACGGATTCCCCGTACCATCCACCACGCGCGCATTCCGGAAGAGCCAGTCGTACTCAGCCGCGGCAAGCGGCCAGCAGAGCAAGAAACACAGGAGCAGACGCATTTAATTGCAGTTTACCGAACGTTGCGTGCGGGGTTGTTTCGAGAGGCCTCTTCTATTGTGCTGTCGTCTCGACGGGCCCGCAGAAGAAATCGAGTGCGCGGGCGATGTACTGTTTCAGTTCCTGTCGCTTCACCA
>CAYLSS010000074.1:0-9759 GCA_964385765.1 uncultured Solibacteraceae bacterium | reverse complement strand
CCGGGACCTCACCCACCGCATGGTCCGCCAGACAATCCTGGCCGCCCATAAGCTCGGTCTGGCCATCCAGTTCCACATCATTCCGGTCCATGCTCCCCAGGTGCACTACCTTGCCGCTCAGTTCCCGCGGACCGTCTTCCTGGTTGACCATCTCGCCCGATCCGGCTTCGGGACTCCGGCCGAATTCGCCCAGGTCATGGAGATGGCGAACCTGCCCAACGTCCATATGAAGTTCTCTGGGGTTCGGTACTCCTCTCGCCAGGAATACCCCTATCGCGACACTCGCGCCTTGGTTCGCGACGTCTTCGAAGCCTTCGGTCCGCACCGGATGCTGTGGGGCGGCCTCGGCAAGACCATCGAGGAGTTCCGGAAGAAAGAAGCGCTGTTCAACGACAGCTTCTCCTTCACTGATACGGCGACCCGCAATAAGATCCGCAGCGAGAATGCGCTGCGCCTCTTCTGGGGCTAACTCGCTTGATCAGTCTTCGAGAGTACGCAGCAGCTCCGCGTCAGACTCCGGCGCTTCGGCCCCATCCAGGTCCAGGTACTGCGGATCGAGCAAGCGTTCGAGCTGGATGTTGCCCATGGCCGACAGCATGTTTTGCTTCAGGTTGGGATAATCGCCCTCGAGCTTTCCGAACATGTCGCGCAGTGCCCGGCGGACCGTCCCGGTCTTCTGGTTGCACCCGCAGGGCACCAGCGGCGCTCCGACCTTCCCGGCATAGGCCGACGTGAGCGTCTCGGGTACGTACACCAGGGGCCGGATGAGCCGGAACTGGCGGTCGCGGGAATAGGTTACTGCCGGGAGAGCGCTCAGCTTGCCTGTGAACAAGGCGTTGCGCAAGAAAGCCTCGCAAAAGTCGTCCGCCGTGTGCCCGAAGGCGATCACGTTGGCGCCGAGGCCGTTGGCCACCTCATAGACGGCGCGGCGGCGGTACCGGCTGCAAAGATCGCAGCCATGATCGGGCTGTTCGCGAATCAAACTGAACGACGGGGCATCATGAAAACAGGTCCAATCCACGCCCTTCTCCTGGAGATAGGAGCCCAGAGGTTCGATCGGACGCAAAAATTTACCTTGTTCAATCGTGAACGCGCAGACCGTGAAGCCAATCGGCGCGCGACTGGAGAGTAACAGAAGCGCCTCGAGCAGCGTCAAGGAGTCTTTCCCTCCGGATAGCGCGACCGCGACCCGGTCGCCCTCCCGGATCATCCGGAAGGCTCCGACAGCCTGCCCGACCTTCCGAAGCAACGTTCGTTCAAGGTTCAAATTTCGATTGTATAGCGTTTCGGTAGTCGTTCGATTCCAGTCTTGTACTTCGCCCGAACGCGCTAGAGTATAGGATTGCCGAGGCCACAGTGGGGATGATTTCGTCCGCCCGTAGGGCGGCGTTTCGGATTCTATTGGATGTCACGAGGGGCGGCTTTGCGTCCGACCTCTTGCGAACGCAGACCACGGACCTCGCCTCTTCGGACGCAGGCCTGGCCAATGAGCTGGTCTTCGGGGTCCTGCGGTACCAGGCTCAGCTTGATTTCCTGATTCGGTACTTCTCCGGCCGCGACGCCGTCTCGCTCGACCTCGAGGTCCGAATCGCCCTCAGGCTCGGCATCTATCAACTGCGCTACCTGGACCGTGTCCCCGCCCATGCCGCCGTCGACGAGAGCGTCGAGCTGGTGAAACAGTCGCGTTTCCGTTTCGCCGCAGGATTGGCGAACGCAGTGCTTCGCAAGGTAGACCGGCAGCTCATCAAGTGGCCGAGTCCGGAGGTCGAGTTTTCGCAACCCTCGTGGCTGCTCGAGAACTGGCGGCGGCTGTTTGGCGAGGATGGCGCGCGTAGTATCGCCAAGGCATTCCTGCGCCAGCCGGAAGCATTCGTGCGTATCCCGCCCGCCCGCAAGTCCGATGCGCGGGACCTGGAGATCGAACCCACCGACGTCCCTGGCTGCTACCGCCTCCTGGCCGGCGATCCGGCTGGCTTCAGGCGGCAGGATATCAGCTCACAGGCTGTTGTTCCGCTGTTGGGCCTCAAGCAAGGCGATACTTTCCTCGATCTCTGCGCCGCACCGGGCAACAAGACTGCTCAGGCGCTCGAAACACCCGTGTGGGCGGTCGCCTGCGACAGGAGTTTCGACCGGCTGAATGAGACGATTGACGCCTCGTTGCGCCGGGTTTGCCTCGATGCCGCCCGCCCGCTTCCATTCAGCCGGCCCTTCGAGCGCGTTTTGCTCGATGTCCCCTGTTCAGGGACCGGCACCCTCGGGCGTAACCCAGAGATCAAATGGCGCATCCAACCCGAAGACCTGGAGGTTCACCACGCCCGGCAGGTCCGGCTGCTCGAGAGCGCGCTGAGCGTTCTGGCTGTCGAAGGGCGCCTCGTCTACTCCTCTTGTTCGCTGGAGTACGAGGAGAATGAACAGGTAGTGGAAGAGGTGATCGATCGAATGCCGCCCGATGTGGTGCTTGAACACCAGGAACGAAGGATTCCCGGCATCGACCGCGGCGATGGATTCTATGCCGCTTCCATCATTCGGACCCGGTAGGATGAGTGATCACCGAATACCAGATCATAGCGCCCGGCATGATACGATCAGAGTAAGGTCTAGATGGTTGAAATCGTTCCCTCAATCCTGTCGGCGGACTTCGCGCGCTTGGGCGACGAGATTGCCCGGGTGGAGGCTGGCGGGGTCCGGATGCTTCACCTCGATGTAATGGACGGGAGATTTGTCCCGAATTTGACCATCGGTCCGCCGGTAGTCAAGGCGGTCCGAAAGGCGACGACCTTAACCCTTGACGTACACCTGATGGTGGAGGAGCCGGAACGTCATATTGGGACCTTTATCGAGGCGGGCGCCGACCAGGTGTCGGTCCATCAGGAAACCTGCCCCCATCTGGAACGCACGCTCCGGTTGATCCAATCCGAGGGGAAGAAAGCAGGCGTCGTGCTGAATCCCTCGACGCCGCTCAATACGCTCGAATATGTGATCGAGGCAGCGGATTTCGTGCTGCTGATGACCGTCAATCCAGGCTTCGGCGGGCAAACATTCATTCCGCAAATGCTCGGGAAGATTCAGGCGTTGGATCAGTGGAAGAAGAAACTGGGAATCCCGCTGCCCATTGAGATCGATGGCGGTGTCTCGACGCACAACGTGGCCGAGGTCGTGCGCGCCGGGGCCAACTGGATCGTTGCCGGCTCGGCTGTGTTCGACAGTCCCGAACCCGCCGCCACGGCGGCTGAGATGAAGCGTCTTGCCCGGGAGGCAACCGCCGTTCGCATCTAAGACGGCTTGGAGAGTTTGATGATGTATCGACTCCGTGTTTCTCTGATTCTGGCCCTCGTGGCCGTCCTGCTGACCGGCTGTTTCGGTCGCAAGAAGTACGAGAACCCGATCGACCAGGATACGATGCAGCCCGACAAGGTGCTCTTCGACAAGGCCATCCGCGACCTAGAAAAGGGCCGGTACCGGATCGCGCGGCTCACGCTGCAGACGTTGATCAATACGTACGATACGAGTGAGTTCCTCGCCAAGGCGAAACTCGCGCTCGCGGACTCCTGGTACCGCGAAGGCGGATCGCACGGACTCGCGCAGGCAGAGGCCGAGTACAAAGATTTCATCCTCTTCTACCCCACCTTGGAGGAGGCGGCCGAAGCGCAGTCGCGCGTCTGCATGATCCATTACAAACAAATGGAGAAGCCGGATCGCGACCAGATGCATGCGTTTCGCGCGGACGAGGAGTGCCGGCAGTTGATGGCGCAATTCCCGAACAGCCAATTCGTGCCGGAGATGGAACAGCGCCTCCGCGAGATTCAGGAAGTGATCGCGGATAGCGAGTTCCGGGTGGGCGATTTTTACTACAAGAAGGGCCGCTATCCCGCCTCGGCGAACCGGCTCGGCAACGTGGTAGACCACTATCCGTTATACAGCAGCGCCGATGAAGCGCTGTGGAAGCTGGGAGACTCGTATGGGCAAATGGGCCCCAGGTTCCGTTCGCAGAGCGTCGAGGCGTACCAGCGAATCGTCCGCGACTATCCATTGAGTCCCCTCGCCGATGAGGCGCGCGCCAGGCTGATGGAAATCGAGGCGGACGTTCCCGAACCGGATCCGGTGGCGTTAGCTCGGATGGAGTACGAGAAGGAGAACTACGAAGCGCCCGGACGTCTCAGCAAGTTCTGGAACGTCTTCCGCAAGGGCCCGAATGCCGCCGTGGCGCGCGCCGCGAAGTCAGGCACTCCGGCCGAGGCTCCTCTGCGACCGACTGCCCCGGTGAACATCCCCGGACAGCTCGGGGCCGGCGGCGAAGCTGCCTCGGACGTCACCGTTTCGACGGTCGGCGGCGATTCCTCGGCCCTGGACACGCAGCCGGACGCGCGCCGCAGCCGCCAGGAGCAGAATCAGCAGCAGCCGGATCAGCAGCCCTAGAGTATATGCCGCAGAACAGCTTCGATATCGTGTCTCGCGTCGAGATACCCGAGGTCGCCAATGCGATCAACCAGGCCACAAAAGAGATCCGGCAGCGCTTCGATCTCAAGAATACGAAGTCCCAGATCGAGCTCAAAGAGGCAGAACACCAGATCGTCGTGACGTCGGACGACGAGTTTACCCTGAAGTCGGTCATCGACGTTCTCGAACAGAAGCTCATCAAGCGCAAGGTACCGTTGAAGGCGCTGACCTATGGCGCCGTCACCCCCGCGGCCGGATCAACCGTGCGTCAGGAGATCACGCTGCAGAGCGGCATCCCGATCGACAAAGCGCGGGAGATGGTCAAGAAGATCAAGCAGTCCAAGAAGAAAGTACAAGCCTCGATCCAGGGCGATCTGGTTCGCGTGACCGGTAAGAATCGCGACGACCTCCAGGAAGTCATCGCCGTACTAAAGGAATCCGATTTCGGCGTCGACTTCCACTTCACCAACTACCGATCCAATTAACAGCAATCTTTCAGCTCTGTTTCGTGAAGGGCGACCATAACTTCTCCGACGAGACGCGGGGTCAGCTTTCTCTACAACTACGGACTTCACAAGCGTGTTCCGGGTCCAGACGGATCCCCGGGCCTGCCGGGCCTGATCAACCAAAACCGGATTGACGAGCAGAAAAGCGACGTCTTCCGAGGCACGGTGACAACGGTGACCAGCCCTTCGCTGGACGATGGCGGCGGTGCTGAGACCACGAATGGGGGGCCTTTATTCCTGCTTCTGGAACGCTGGGTTGTATTCGCCGTGCTCGGCGAATCCGCCTAGTTCAGGGCGCATGCGATTGAATCGGGGATAGCTTTCCCAAATGTCGCCGTTTCCGGTCATGCGGGGATCTCCGGTGGCGATGAGGGTTTCTTCGAGCTCCGTGCTGAGGGTTTCCTTGACCGGGGCGTGCTCCGCCGACCCGGCGAGGTTGTTCAGGCAGGCCGGATCCTTCCGGATGTCATAGAGCTGTTCGGCAGGATTCTTCTCGAAGGTCGCTTCGCAAAGCTCGCGGACTCCGGGCTCGTTTTTGTGTTCGAGCATGTAAGTCAGGGTGGGGCAGGCATCGATGTCATGGTAGCCATCGGGGTCCCCGGCCGGGTAGCGTTCCGGAGCGAAGTTACGGATGTAGAGATACTCGTGGGTCCGAAGGGCGCGGCTTGGGTAGCCGAGGTTATCGCGGCGGGAATGGGAATGGCGCTCGCGACCGGAATAGACGCTCGATCGCGATTCATTCACGATGCCGCTCTTGTCCGAGCGCAGAATATCGAGCAGGCTTTGTCCGGTGACGGCTTGCGGGATGGCGACTCCGGCGGCTTCGAGGAAGGTGGGGGCGAAATCGGTGAGGCTTACCAAATCGTCGACCTTCCGGCCGCTGGCGGACGCCGCCGGCCAGGAAACGGCGAGCGGCATGTGGATGCCATATTCGTACATGTTTGCCTTGGCTCGCGGGAAGGCCATTCCATTGTCGGAGGTGGCCACAATGATCGTGTTTTCGAGTTCTCCGGCCTGGTCGAGCATGTCCAGCATCTTGGCGAGCTGTTGATCGAACCACTCGATTTCGACGTAGTAGTCGAGAATGTCGCTGCGCACGACGTCGCAGTCGGGCAGGAAGGGGGGAACGACCACGTCCTGTAGCTTCTTGCCGCTGGCGAGGCCGATTCCCTCGTGGAAGGCGCGGTGGGGTTCGCTCGCGCCATACCAGAAGCAGAAGGGGTCCTCGCCGTTGCGCTGCGTTAGGAAATCGGCGAAGTTGGCGGCGTAGTCGGTGCGGCGAATGCCTGGCGGGGTTTCGTCGAATTCGCGCTGCTGATAGGGGGGGCCGGCCGGGTTGTGGGGCCAGCCGCTGTCCTCGAAGTTGGCTGGTCCGGCGCCTTTTCCGGTGTAGCCGACGTGGTAGCCGGCCTGGGCCAGCAGCGACGGGTAAACCTCGAGCCTGGACGGGAAGAAGCTGGCGTGCGTGCCGGCCTCTTCGAGCTGCCAGTGTGGCCTGCCGGTCAGCAGCGCGGCCCGCGAGGGGGCGCATCCGGGTGATCCGCTGATGGCGTTCGTGAACAGGACGCCGTTTTCGGCCACCCGGTCAAAGCCCGGGGTCTGGACCACGGAGTCTCCCATCGCGCCACAATGCGGGAACGACTGGTCATCGGAGATGGCGAACAGGATATTCGGGCGTTTGGCCTGGCCGCCGCAGTTCACGAGTTGCAGAAAAGCG
The DNA here is from genome assembly GCA_964385765.1 of uncultured Solibacteraceae bacterium. Taxonomy (GTDB): domain Bacteria; phylum Acidobacteriota; class Terriglobia; order Bryobacterales; family Bryobacteraceae; genus CAWELS01. The sequence goes on along the minus strand of CAYLSS010000074.1, from coordinate 3,099 downwards.
GGAGCCGCGCTCACAGTGGCCAGGAAATTCCGGCGAGTCTTCATGAATGAGAACCTCCGATCGTACGTACGGCGACTATTCTACTTCCACTGGAAGACCCATGCGCGGGGTCCGACCAGAAGATCCTCACCGTTGAGATTGACCTGGACTCTTCGGTCGGCAAAGTTCTCCACTACCCAGCTCCCATCGGCGAACAGGTAGAGACCTACATCCGACGGCGCGCGAAATCTTATTCCAAACGGCTCGAGCAGTGGTTCGCGCAGAGCGTTGAGCTGTTGCGGGGCGAGTTCCGAGAGCGCCGCCGGCCTGCCGCCCACCTTGAGCACCCAGACGTTCTCCGCGTCCAGTGGGATCTTGCCCGAGAGGCGCCGCGCGAGGCCGTCAGTGAGCAGTAGGGGGCGGCCGGAGGCGGCAAAGGTTTTCAGCTTTGTCTCGAGATCCGGGTCCTTAGCCGCGTGGATGGGAAGAAAAGCGGCCTTCGCGTGGGCCGGAAACTCGCGAACAGGCAGCAGAGGCAGACCCAGCATGCCCACGTAGTCATAGACGTAGGGCTCATCTTCCGGCGAGCTGTGGGGCGGCTTGTAGGCTGCGATTCCGATGGCGCTGCGGCGTTGCACCTCGGCCGCGACATCCAGGAGCTCCGGAATCTCGGCCCGGAGCGCAGCGATATCGGTGGGCCCAAAGTTTTGGTGCAGCGCACCATAGGAAAACAGGACGGTCTCTTTCGCCCCGGCCAGGATAGTTTGCCGGGCCTGTTCGATGTAGGTGGCCTCGGTGGTTTCGAGCGGATCGAACCAACCGCCGCCGGTCTTGCGGCCGCCGATGCTGCTCAGCCACCGCAGGACGAAGTAGCTCTCGTATTGCATCTGGCCGTTCTTGTCCCGATCGCGCGACTCGGTACCGGCCCAGATGCCGTCGAAGTCGCGGGTTTGACGGATGACGTCGTAGCCACGCTCGTGATAGCGGTCATACCACTGCGGGTATTTCACGATCAGCTTCACGTTCGGGTTCACTCGTTTCGCAGCGCCGATCACTTCGATGCGGGAGAGCTGCACCATCAGCTCGGCCCGGTAGTCTTCCCACGAGGTCGAGGGAACGCGGAAGCGTTTATCGCCGATTCGCACCTGCCGGGCTTTTCGGGCCGTATCGCACTCCTCGCAGGTGCAGTCGGTGAACCAGAAATCATCTATCATGATTTCATTGAAAAGTCCGGCGGAATATTCGAAAATCGACCGTAATTGGGCCTGAGTCGTGGGGTTGGTATAGCAGGAGATCAGATTCCACCCGGTCGAAATCTTGCCGATCTGTGTGGTGGTGACCGCGCCCGAAACCTGGAAGCCAGCGCGGCGGAAGCGGTCTCGGGCGCGGGCGAGGGTAGCCCGGTCAGCGCGGTAGCGGGAACGGTAGGTCTCGAGATAGACCTTGGTGATACCGGTCCGCCGGCACCAATCGATGGCCTCTGCGATGCCCGAGTCGGAAGAAAGGCTGTCCCGCACGTTCCGCGCAGTGAAAAGAGAGGAGAAGCGATGGATGCTTGCTCTTGATCGGGCGATCCGCCAGAGGTCTTGCGCCGCCAACGGGACCGCGGCCAGCAGCAGAGCGATGCAAAAAAGACCTTTCATCCCTAAATGTTTAGAATATCGTACATCGCGGGGGATCCGCCGCAGTTGTCGCGGTGGCGTTTTGCAGGGATCAGAGCGCGATTTATTCATTCTTGGGCTGTGTTTCCGGCTCCTTCCCGTCAAGCACCTCGCGGATGATCTGTTTCAGCTCGTCGCACGGAGCGAGGAAAAGTGGCCGGGTCCCCTCGCCGGCGTATACGGTGAGGCGCGGGACGAAGCGGCGGTTGAATCTATGGCCGACACTCCATTGCCCGATGGGCCTTATGTCAGACGGCGGCGAGGGAGTGGATCGCCAGATGAAGGAAGCGGCTGAGGACAATCGCGCCGGCAAAGACCAGAAGGATCCGGATGATGGGATGAGGTCGATCCACTCCAACTATTGAAGCTCCTTCAGCATACCCTCAATCTTACGCAGTGGTCAGGAACCAAACGGGGTGGACTCGCGTTGCTAGGATATAAAAAGCGAATGGCTACGAAACCAGCGAAGAAGAAGGGCGAGAAGCCGCCCAAGGAGCCGATGCCGCCGATCCAGACGTGGGGTCATATCGTGGCCCTGGCGTGGATTCTGCCCGGCGCCGGACATTTCTTTCAGAAGCGCCACGGGCGAGGGGCGATTCTGGCCGGAGTCATCACGATCACCTTTTTGTTCGGCATCTTCATGCGCGGCATGATGTTCGAACCCAAAACTGGTGATCTGCTGACCACGGTGATCCATGTTGGAGGATTCATTGGCAACTTGTGCGCCGGGGTGCTTTATCTCCTGACGACATGGCTTGGCTACGCCCAGCCGGATGTCGCCGGCCACGTACACGATTACGGAACGAAGTTTCTGGTCGCTGCCGGGTTGATGAATGTATTGGCCATCGTGGATGCTTACGAGATCGCCGCGGGAAGGAGGACCTGATGCCGACCGTCAATCTTTCACACTTCGAAGCGACGCTGCTGTTTGCACTCGCGCTGTCGGTGGTGCTGGGCATTACCGGCCGCAAGACGGATCGCGAGCGTTTCGTCTATTCGGTAAAGTGCTTCGGCTACTTCCTGGCAACCGTCTTCGGACTCGGTTGGCTGATGTACCTCGGCCACCGGTAGCCGCCGCCGGGTTCAGCGCGGGTTAACGGTCCGTGCCGTCAGAGCGCCCGGGTTTTTCTTCAGCCGCGCCAGCAGCCTGTTCTTCTTCTTTTTTCTTTTCTTCTTCCAAACAGGCCCCGCGACAGACGACTTCCGAGACCTTCTGATAGTCGCCCAGTCGATTCGGATTGGAGAGCGTCACTCGCCGGACTCCGGTTGTTTCGACGACCGCGCCGTCAGGCGCCACGGATCGTTCGATGATTCGCTGCTCGCGCAATTGAGGCGTCCGTTCGTCAGCCCTGATCGGGCGTCCGGGTTCAGCGGCGCCATATTCATTGACGATCCGGGTTGCGGAGCCGTCGGCCTCCCGCTCGGTCTCCTCGACCGTCTGGGAGGTGAGGGCCATGGC
>CAYLSS010000073.1:0-9797 GCA_964385765.1 uncultured Solibacteraceae bacterium | reverse complement strand
TGGTGGAACTTGCCGGCGGCGACCAGCGGCTCGAGCGCGCCCTCGGCAGCCGCGATCCAGCGCACATTCACCGGCGATGGGAGCACGTCATTGACATCCGAAGTCACCCCAGTCTCGAGGACTCGCAGCAATGTCTCCTGAACGGTTGCGCCGGCCGCTTCGATCCGGTCGAGGAGCAGGGCCCCGCCACGGTTTCCGTTCTCGTTCGGCGCACATGTCCGGAGTAGTACCCGCTCGAGCGACTCTACAGTCAACACTCCACAGTGGATCCGGACTAAGGGCCGGTCAGAATGCCGACTGCGGGCGTGCACCGCTCGCGCTACGGCCTCTTTGCACGTTCCGGGTTCGCCGCTGATCAACAACGGCTCTTTGGACGGACCGATCTTCTCCACCTGCCGGCGAACTCGATCGATTGCCGCGCTTTGACCGATCAGACCGGTCTGCGGTGCGATACCTGCGACATCCACAAGCTGGACCTTTCTTCCGAGATAATAGCAGATTTCACACTCTCTTACTCTGAAACTGTTACCGTAGCTCCGGCAGCCGTCTTTCGGCCTCCAGGCGGGTGGTACAATGCCTGTTCATTATGCCCGCCCCCCGGAAAGTCAAGAACCTAAAGTGGTGGATCTGCACGCTCCTGTTCCTGGCCACTCTCGTGAACTATCTCGACAGGCAGACGTTATCGGTGGCAGCGCCGGACATCGCAGAAGAATTCTCGCTCAACAACCAGCAACTGGCGCTGGTCAACAATGCCTTCACGCTTGCATACACGGTCGGGCAGTTGCTCACGGGACGCCTGGTGGATGTCCTCGGCACCAAGACCGGATTCTTGCTCATCATGGCGGTCTGGTCGGCGGCCGGCATGCTATGCTCTGTATCGCGCGGGGTGCTGAGCTTGAGCTTCTTCCGCTTCCTCCTCGGATTCGGGGAGGCGGGAAACTGGCCGGTTTCGGTGAAGGCGGTATCTGAATGGTTCCCCGCCAAGAGCCGAAGCATGGGGGTCGCACTCTTCTCGAGCGGTTCGGGAGTCGGGGCGGTCTTGGCGCCGGTCCTGATTGCGCAGGTGATTGTCTGGGCGGGCTGGAGATCGGCCTTCATCGTGATCGGCGTCCTGGGATTTCTCTGGATCCCACTTTGGCTTTGGCTCTATCACTCGCCGAAGGACCACTGGGCGATCACGCGCGAAGAGCTGGCGGAACTTGAGGCGGAGTATCGCCCGCCTGTCAAGAGAGCCAGCGGCATCGCCGCTATGCTCAGAGAGTGGGGTGGGCTTCTCCGCTACCGGCAGATCTGGGGCGTCTTCCTGATTCGTTTCTTCTCGGATTCAATTCTGTGGTTCTACATACAGTGGCTGCCGAAGTACTTCGCGGACGAACGCGGCTACTCGATGCAGGAGATCCGCGATCACCTGTGGATCGCCTTCCTGCCGACGACGTTTGCGGCGCTGCTCGGCGGCGGAGCGTCAAGCCTGCTCATTCGCCGTGGCTGGAGTGTGGACCGGGCGCGCAAGACCGTGATGCTGGTAACCGGGCTGATGATGTTGTCCTCGATTCCCGTGGGGCTCGTCCAGAGCGATTTACTTGCGATCGCCCTGTCGGCTACTGCCTTGATGGCCTTCTATGCTTACTCGGTGAACACGCTCACGCTGCCGGCCGATCTGGTGCCTTCACGCCTGGTGGCGTCGGTATCGGGACTTTCGGGGATGGGCGCGGGCCTGGGCAGCGTTCTGTTCACGACAGTGGTCGGGGCAGTGGCGGACGCAGAATCGTTCACGCCGGTCTTCTACCTGGTAGGTGTGCTGCCGCTGCTCTCAATCTCGATGCTCTTCCTGGTGACCGGCCGGATCCAGCGGGTGATCGAAGACTGACGCCGCACTTCGATTCCGTTTTCGAGGTCAGTCAGGCTCTACTCGCGCCTGCTGCAATGCCCGCTTCGGGTCATAATTCGGATTCAACACCGGCATCCGGGCGTCGAGCCGCTTTCGCCATGCTTCCAGGCGTGACTGCAACTCGGCGGTCTTCTCCGGCATGGTACCGGCCAGGTTGGTCTGCTCGCCGATGTCCTCGCGAAGATTGTAGAGTTCGAGCCGAGGACCGATCTCGTAGGCGTTGTCATTTTCGGTATCGATGTAGTCGCCGAAGAACTCGATGAGCTTGTAGTCGCCGTCACGGATGGCGCCGCCGGGAGTCGCCCCCCACCGGACGTCATAGAGCGGCGCGTGCCAGTAGATCGTGCGGGGCTCCTGCTGCTCGCCGCGCAGGGTGGGAACGAAGCTCGCGCCGTCCAGCGGGTGCTCGCCCGCCGCGGGCAGCTCTCCACCGGCCATCTCGACCAACGTCGGATAGAAGTCGACCGCATGAACCGGGTAGTCGCTGACCGTACCGGGCTCCACCACGCCCGGCCAGCGCACAATCAACGGCACCCGCACGCCGCCTTCGTAAAGAGTCCCCTTCCCCGACCGAAGCGGCCCGTTGTCGAAGCAACGCAAGACACCGCCATTGTCCGAGAGAAAGACGACCACCGTCTCGCCGCGAAGGCCCAGTTCTTCGAGCTTCTGGAGAACCCGGCCCGTCTCGTTGTCGAGGTGCTTGATCATCGCTAAGTAAGTCGCGTTGTACCGGCCCTCGTGCTGGTCCGGGCCAGCCGGCGGATAGCCCCTGGCCAGATAATCATCGATGATCTCCTGCGGCGCCGCCACTCTGGTATGGACAGTGAAGTGGGAGAGGAAGCAGAAAAACGGCCGGTCGCGGCTCGCGCTCAGGAACTCAATGGTGCGGTCCGTGAGGTAGCGGACAGACTTGTCATCCGTCTCACTCGGAGAGATGGAATCCGCGACATCGAAGCCGTAATGCTCGGAGGCCTCGGGATTCAGTCCCCCACGCGCCGTGTCCTCGTTGAGGCTGAGGTGCCACTTGCCGAAGATGGCAGTGCGGTAACCGGCGGCACGCAGTCGCTCGGAAACCAGGGGCAAGCTTCGCGGTAAGTTTCTTACATAATCCGGTTCGGCCAGCCGCGCCCATGGATAGCCGTAGTTCGCCACTACGTGCCACATGTTGGTTCGCGCGGTGTGCTGGCCGGTGAGCAGCGTTGCGCGCGTCGGTGAACACTGCGGCTGGACATAGGCGGCGGTGAATCGCATGCCGTCTCGCGCCAGATTGTCGATGTGGGGCGTATCGACGTGCTGGTTGCCGTAGACGGACGGGCCGGTGTAGCCCATGTCGTCGATGAGTATGAACAGGATATTCGGCGGCCGGCGTTCGGTTCCGTAGGGTCCGCAACCGCCCAGCAGAAAGCCGATCAGAGCCACAAAGACCAGGTGCACCTTCATTCGAACCCGATGGTATCATCCAGGCCCGAAGCTCGGGCGTGCGGGGATGCAGGATTGGTCAGTGATGGGAGGCTCCGGCGGCGGTTGAACGAATTTCCCCACGGAAACTCAACCGAGCGTATTGATCGGCGCCCGGTGCTCAGTCTCAAAGGACTGTATCGCCTGCTCCTGCTGCAGGATCCAGCCCAGCTCGTCGACGCCCTCCAGCATGCACTGCTTGGCGAAGCCGTCGATCGGGAATTCGACTTCCCGGCCGTCGGCGAGGATCAGCTTCTGGATAGCCAGGTCGATCGTAACCTCGTAGTTTTTGTCCTCTTCGACAGCGCGAATCAACTCCTCATGCACATCGGACGGGACCTCGACGGTCAGCAGGGAGTTCTTAGCGGCATTTCCCTTGAAGATGTCGGCAAACGAGGTGGAGATGATGGCCCGAAAACCGAACTGCGTCAGCGCCCAGGGAGCGTGCTCGCGCGAAGAACCACAGCCGAAGTTGTCGCCGGCGAGCAGGATTTCGGCCCCTTGCGCGCGCGGCTGGTTGAGGATGAAGTCCGGTTTCGGATTGCCGTCGGCGTCATAGCGCCAGTCGCAGAAGAGGTTCTTATCGAGGCCCGTCTTACTGACGGTCTTCAGGAACCGCGCCGGAATGATCTGATCGGTATCGACATTGTCCACGGGCAGCGGAACCAGCCGGGACGAGAATCGGGTGAACTTCTTCATAGCAATGTCCTCACGTCGGTCACTTTGCCGGTAACGGCGCTGGCAGCGGCGGTTAGCGGACTGGCCAGAAAAGTGCGTCCACCCTTCCCCTGCCGGCCTTCGAAGTTGCGATTGGAGGTGGAAACCGAGTACTGGCCCGGTGAGAGTTGATCGCCATTCATGGCGATGCACATGGAGCAGCCGGCTTCGCGCCAGTCGGCGCCGGCTTCCCGGAAGATACGATCGAGGCCTTCCGCTTCGGCCTGCCGTTTGATGGGCATGGACCCGGGCACGACCATGCACCGGACCCCGTCGGCCACCTTCCGCCCTTTGAGCAGGCCGGCGGCCGCGCGCAGATCACTCATGCGCGAGTTGGTGCAGGAGCCGATGAAGACGACATCGATCTTTCGATCGAGCAGCGGCTTGCCGGGTTCCAGCGCCATGTAGTCGAGCGCCTTGCGGAGCATGTCGCGCTGGTGCGAATCGGCGGCGCCAGAAGGATCGGGAACCGCTGCCGAAATTGGGATGCCCATGCCGGGATTGGTGCCGAAGGTAATCATCGGCTCCAGCATCCCGGCATCGATTGTGACCTTCTTGTCGTAAGCGGCGCCCTCATCGGTCGGTAGCTGGCTCCATTGCGCGACGGCGGCGTCCCAATCGGCGCCTTTCGGCACAAACGGACGGCCGTGAAGGTACTCGTAAGTGGTATCGTCCGGAGCCACCAGGCCCGCCCGAGCTCCGCCCTCGATGGACATATTGCAGACAGTCATCCGCTCCTCCATCGAAAGGGCCCGCACGGTGGAGCCGCGGTACTCGATCACAGAGGCCGTGCCGCCGCCCACGCCAATCTTCGCGATCAAGGCGAGGATAATGTCCTTTGCGGTGACGCCAGGCTTCAGCGCCCCGTTCACTTCCACCTGGAATGTTTTCGGTCTCTTCTGAAGCAGGCACTGCGTGGCCAGGACATGTTCCACCTGGCTGGTGCCGATCCCGAAGGCCAACGCGCCAAAGGCCCCGTGTGTGGCCGTATGGCTGTCACCGCAAACCACCGTCATGCCGGGCTGTGTCAGGCCGTTTTCCGGGCCGATGACATGGACAATCCCCTGCCTGTCGGACCGAAAGCCGAAGCAAGGGATGCCGAACTCCGCACAGTTCTGTTCGAGTTGATCGATCTGCTTCTTCGCGATCGGATCGACGATGGGCAGCGACCGCGGGGTCGTGGGCGTCGAGTGGTCCGTGGTGGCGAAGGTCAGATCCGGGCGGCGGACCTTCAGCCCCCGCTCGCGCAACCCGGAAAACGCCTGCGGAGAAGTCACTTCGTGGACCAGGTGGAGATCGATGTAGATTAATGTCGGCGCCCCCGGCTGTTCGGTGACAACGTGGGTGTCCCAGACCTTTTCGATGATTGTGCGGGGCTTAGGCATGGTAATGCTCCAGTTTTCATTCTAGATGGCGTCACAGACCGCCTGGCCGACCTCGGCTGTCGTCGCCGGTTGGCTCGCCGGGTTGAGGTCGGCCGTAACACGGCCAAAATTCAGGACTTGCTCAATGGCGCTGGTGATCGCGGCCGCCTCGCTGGTCAATCCGAAACTGTACTCGAGCATGGCGGAGACCGAACCGATCGCGGCCAGCGGGTTGGCTTTGCCTTGCCCGGCGATGTCGGGAGCGGAGCCGTGCACGGGTTCATAGAGACCGACATAGGCGCCCGACAGCCGTTTCGGTCCGACTGACGCCGAGGCCAGCATGCCGATCGAGCCCGCCAGCACGGCGCCTTCATCGCTGAGGATGTCGCCGAACATGTTGGACGTGACGACCACGTCGAAGCGGCCGGGATTCAGAATCAACTGCATTGCGCAGTTGTCTACCAATATGTGATCGAGCGTGACATCGGGATAGTCCTTGGCGACTTCGACCACCACCCGCCGCCAGAGCTGCGATACTTCGAGCACGTTGGACTTGTCAACGCTGGTAACCTTCCTCCGGCGGTTGCGCGCCAACTCGAAGGCCATGCGAGTCACTCGCTCGATCTCGGGACGCGTGTAGTGCATCGTGTTGACCGCCTCTTCGCCGTCTCCCTCGCCGCTGATGCCGCGGGGCGTCCCATAATAAATGCCCCCGGTCAATTCACGAACGATGATCATATCGACGCCGGCGATCCTGTCATTCTTGAGCGGAGAGGCATCGAGCAGCGCCGAGTAGGCCTTCACCGGACGAAGATTAGCGTACACTCCCAGCGCCTTCCGGATGCCGAGCAAGCCGCGCTCGGGACGCTTCTCCGGAGCGACGTCATCGAATTCCGGCAACCCCACGGCGCCGAGCAGCGTGGCGTCGGTGGCCGCGGCCGCCTGGGCAGTCTCCTCCGGGAAGGGACTCCCGGTCTTGTGAATCGCCACACCGCCTAGCAGGCCGTCGGTGAGCGTCAGGTCGTGATTCCACTTGTGGGCTACGTGTTCGAGAACGCGGACGGCTTCGGCGGTCACCTCGACACCGATGCCGTCGCCCGGAAGGACGAGTATGTTCAGCTTCATCTTGGGTTGGACCTTAGTTGCTTGCCGGCTGAAGATTGCTGACGACTTCGTGAATGATGTTCAGGATCTCGTCGTTGTTCAGCCCTTTCTTGCGGCCATCGGCCACGCGGCAGAAGCGGTCGTAGACACGATTGAGGTCCAGCTTGGGCAGGTTGTAGCCCAGAGCGATGCAGCGCTCGTTGAGCGCGTGACGGCCGCTGTGCTTGCCCAAGACCAGCCGGCTCTCCGGCACGCCGACATCCGCCGGGTCCATGATCTCATAGGTGGACTTCTCCTTGAGATAGCCGTCCTGGTGAATGCCTGCTTCGTGGGCGAACGCGTTGTCGCCGACGATGGCCTTGTTCGGCTGCGGTCCAAAGGAGATCAGCTCGCTGAGCAGCCGGCTCGCCGGGTAGAGCTCCTTGGCGTTGATGCCGGTCTCGAAGGGCAGAAGCGGGTTGCGGACCTTCATCACCATCACCACTTCCTCGAGCGAGCAGTTTCCGGCGCGTTCGCCGATCCCGTTGATGGTGCATTCGATCTGCCGGGCGCCCGCCTGGACCGCGGCCAGCGAATTGGCCACGGCGAGCCCGAGATCGTCATGGCAGTGGACACTGACAATGGCGCGGTCACCGAAGGATTTCACCATCCGGCCGATCAACTCGGCGTGCTCGGATGGAATGGAGTAGCCGACCGTGTCGGGGAGGTTGATTGTGCCCGCGCCGGCCTCCACGCAGGCGACCGACACCTGCTCGAGGTAGTCAGGGTCGGTGCGGGTCGCGTCCTCGGCCGAGAACTCGACATCGTCGGTGTACTGCCTGGCGAGCTCGACGGCCGCGACGGCTTCCTCGAGCACTTGCTCACGGGACTTGCGCAGCTTGTACTTCAGATGGATGTCGCTGGTGGCGATGAAGGTGTGGATACGAGGCTTCTTCGCCTTTTCCAAAGCCCGGGCGGCTCGCTCGATGTCTTCGGTACGAGCACGAGCGAGCGCCGCCACTCTGGCTGCTGGGAACTCCTGCGCCACCCGGTCGACGGCTTCAAAGTCCCCTTCCGAGGCGATCGGAAATCCGGCCTCGATAAGATCCACCCCGAGTTCCACCAACTTCCGGGCCATGCACAGCTTTTCCGGTGTGTTCATGCTGCAGCCCGGAGATTGCTCTCCGTCGCGGAGGGTTGTGTCGAATATATATACACGGTCATTCATGGCATTCTCCACGTGCTTCCACCGGGTCTCCGGCCCGGTCGGGTACCGGCTGGTCTGAGCAGGTACAAACACGAATCCGACTGGGATGCGTCGCCTCAGGGATGTCTCAGCAGGCTTTCGCCCAAAAAAGAAGTGTCGCGAGCCGGCCTGTTTCTCCGAACCCGCGACGTCAATGCCATTGTCCGGCAGATCAAACAATTTGTCAAATTAATAATGTATGGTGGGTGCATTAGTACAGCATATTCGATTGATCTGATTAATGAAGTGCGATCAGGTCGGTTAACTGACATTGCGCTCCGCCAGATTGCTGCTCAACGGAGCTTGGCGGTCCCGCGTCAAAGAAATTGAGATCACGATAGTACCCGGCTGCTAAGAGATGTCTGCGACATCCCCGACATGATCACATCCGGAAGATCAGTAAACGAAGTACTCTGCCCCGCCGGCGCGCTGGGAACCAGCAGGTCGGCGAAGGCCAGTGACTGCGCCACGTCCGGCTGCGAGAGCAGCGGCGCGGTAAACGGGTTCGGTGCGTTGTAAGTGCCGGTCACCCCGTCCACGTCGTTGACCTGTACATCGGTAATCCGCTGCGTCGTCTGCTTAACCACGAAGAGCGCCAGTTGCCGGCAGGCGCCCTGACAGTCGACCGCGCTGGCCGACAGCAGTCCGAGATCCTGGAACGAGTTAGCCGGCGCCGGTGCAGCAGTTACGAGGCCGACCAGGAGAGATAGCGCGAGTGTCCAGATTCGCATGGAGTTAGTAGAGACCGGCTGGGGCTTTGGTGCTAGCAGGAATTCGGGACAAACGTTCGCCTTCGCACCCGATTCTCTGCGGCAAACCAACGAACCAGTCGTATTACACGGCGCTACTCTGGTACGCTTGGGTTTTCGATCTTCGCCATGCCGCGCAACGGTAGCCGTCTTCTCGCCACTGCTCTGAACTTTGTGGAACGCGTGGGCAACCTGCTGCCCCATCCGGCGACGCTCTTCGCCCTGATGGCCATCGGCGTCGTGATCGTCTCCGGCATCGCATCCCAGTTGGACCTCGTAGTCACCCATCCGGGAAGCGGCGAGGAGATCCGTCCGGTGAGCCTGCTCTCCGTGCCGGGTCTGCACCGCATGCTCACCGAAATGGTGACCAACTTCACCGGATTCGCGCCGCTGGGGACGGTCCTGGTGGCGATGCTCGGTATCGGCGTGATGGAGGGCAGCGGGCTGATCGGCGCGGCGCTGAAGCTGCTGGTCCTGTCGGCGCCGAAGCGGCTGCTGACGTTTGCCATCGTGCTCGCGGGCGTATTGTCGAACGCTGCCAGCGAGATCGGCTACGTTCTGCTGGTGCCGTTGGCCGCGGTGATTTTTCTGGGGGTGGGGCGACATCCCCTGGCCGGGCTGGCGGCGGCCTTCGCGGGAGTGTCGGGCGGTTACTCGGCAAACCTGCTGCTGGGAACAGTGGATCCGCTGCTGGCGGGACTGAGCGAGGAGGCGGCGCACATCATCGACCCGACCTACACGGTCAACGCGGCCTGCAACTATTATTTCATGGCGGCCTCGACATTCTTTATTGCCGGCGCGGGGACCTGGGCGACCGAGAAGGTGGTGGTGCCGCGGCTGGGCCAATACACGGGTGACGAGAAGGCGGAAACCATTGAAACGCTGGGGCCACAGGAGAAACGCGGTTTGTGGTTTGCCCTGGTGGCGCTGCTGCTGTTCACCGCGTGTCTGTTGTGGGCGATTGTTCCCGCCGACGGGATCCTCCGCAATCCGGAGACGGGCGACGTGCTGAACTCGCCGTTCCTGAAAGGCATCGTGGCATTCATCTTTCTCCTGGGCCTGGCTCTTGGCGGCGCCTATGGTCTCGGCGCGGGCACGATCAAGAATGACACCGAGCTGATGAATGCGATGGGCAAGGCGATCAAGGGTCTCGGGGTGTACATGGTCCTGGTCTTCTTCGCCGCTCAATTCGTGGCTTACTTCAACTGGAGCCAGCTTGGCCAGATCGTCGCCGTCAAGGGGGCGGAACTGCTGAAGGCCTCGGGGCTCGGCAGCGTGCCCCTGATGGTCGC